>CALPUC020000036.1 GCA_943326655.2 Rhodoluna limnophila | reverse complement strand
TCGCCCATAACCAATTCGGGCCAAATGCCCAGGAGAAGACCAAACGCGAGAAGCCAAACAATGCTCGGGGTCTTGAGCCAAGAAACTCGCTTCTCAGCTCGCACCTTTACCTGGCTCAGCTTCTCTTCTTCTCGAGTCATCATCTGGGTATTGAGAATCAGGTGAGCCACGAAGCCGGCCACCGCGATGATTCCCATGTGCCAAACCAACGGTAAAAAGCTAGCCAAGATACCTGAAATTAGAGTTGCCACCGCTACGCCGAGCGACCAAGCTCCGTGGATTGAACCCAGCACCACTCGGTTGAGGCGTTTCTGAATAAGCAGCGCTTGCGCGTTGGCCGCGTTGTTGTAGAGGCTGAAGAAAAAGAACTGCACCAGCGTTGCCAGAAAATAGATCCAGTAGTTGCCAATTAGCGGCAGGAGCCCCTGAATTGCAGTGGCCGAGAGTGTGCCAATCTGGGTGACTCGTGTAGTTCCGTACCGTAAAACCAATCGGTGAGCGAAGACCAGGGCGAGAATGCTCCCGAGACCGGAGAGCCCGGTGATTGTTCCCCAGATGGCTAGGTTTTTAGAAAGACCAATGTTGTCGATGATTTCCGGAATGCGAATGATGATGGCCATCGAAACCAAAGCCTGCGTGAAGAAGGTTCCCACCATCACATTTTTTATGCGATTGGCCCTGGCGATTGAGATTTTTTCTGAAGCCGCCACTAGTTAGAGCGATCTACTACCGCGTTGGCAAAAGCTACCAGCGCCTGCTTCACCGAACCTTCCGGGAGCGGGCTGATTGCGCTGACCGCTTTAGCAGCCCAACGTCTGGCTTCGTCTTCGGCCGCTTTGGCCGCTGAAGAGTTACGTAATTCGGCAACCACCTCGGAAAGAGTTTCGTCGTTCTGTAAATCGCCATCAATCCTGGCGAGAAGTTTGGCGGCGTCGGAGTCGGTTTGGGCCATTTTGCGGAGGAGCAGAACCGGGAGAGTTGGAACGGCAGCTCGGAGGTCAGTTCCCGGGGTCTTTCCTGATTCACCAGCCTCGGCGATGTCGATGATGTCGTCGATTAGCTGGAAGGCAACACCAACCGCTTCACCAAACTCGAGCAGAGGTTCTAAGTACTTCTTGTCTGCTCCGGAAGCCAAGAGGCCCATCTGCGCAGAGGCCGCGATTAGCGAACCGGTTTTGTCGGCGAGCACCTTGATGTAGTGGTCAACCGGATTTTCACCAGGCTGAGGACCAACCGTTTCGTGCATTTGCCCTAGGCAAAGACGTTCGAAGGTACTCGACTGGAGGCGGATGATTTCATCGCCAAGGTAGGCAGCCACCTGAGATGCTCTAGCGAAAAGTAGGTCTCCGGTGAGGATGGCGAGGCTGTTGCCCCAAATCTTGTGGGCAGTGGGCACACCTCGGCGGGTTGGCGCTTCGTCCATGACGTCGTCGTGGTACAAAGTTGCTAGGTGAGTGATTTCAGCAACCACGGCAGAGTCGATAACTTCCTTGCGGTCGGCATCGCCGAGTTGGGCGGCGAGCAGCACGAGCACCGGACGAATTCTTTTGCCGCCAGCATCAACGAGGTGACGAGCCGCGTCTTTGGCAACTGGATCGGTATGAGTGGTTGATTCCACAAGGCGGGATTCAACCAGCTCAAGACCCTGCTCAAGCTTTTTGATGAGCGCTAAATCGGAAACCGAGCGGAACTGTTTGGGAAGACGGTTTTTCACTTGGCATCCTTCGCTTTGAAGCCCATGTGAATTGCGACCACACCGAAACTTAGGTTTTTGTAGGTTACGTTTTCGAAGCCGGCATCGATCAGTTCCACGGCAAGACCAGCTTGGTCTGGCCAGGCCACGATCGAATCAGCGAGATAGTTGTAGGCCTCTGGGGTCTTGCTAGCCAGTCCGGAGACTTTTGGCAGAACCTTGGTGAGATAGAAATTGTAGAACTGTTTGAAGATAGGCAAAGTTACCTTGCTGAACTCGCAGATCACCACTCGTCCGCCCGGCTTCAAAACACGAAACATTTCGCTCAGTGCCTGCGGCACATCAACCACGTTTCTGAGACCAAACGAAATGGTGACGGCGTCTACGCTTTTGTCTTCGAATGGGAGGTTGGTGGCATCGGCGAAGCGAAAGTCGAGCTCAGGGTGGCGTTTACGGCCTTCGGCAAGCATGCCTTCCGAAAAGTCGGTGGCGATAACTTTCACGCCAGGCTTGGCAAATGCAATAGATGATGAGCCGGTGCCGGCTGCCAAATCCAGAATCGTCTGGCCACTTTTTGGTGCCACACGTTTCGCTACTCGAGAGCGCCACAGGCGCGACTGCCCTAGTGAAAGGAGATCGTTGGTGAGGTCGTAGGTAGGGGCAACCGAATCAAACATTGCGGCAACTTCCGCAGGTTTTTTATCGAGATTTGCTTTGCTCACCTAACTAAGTCTAGTCGTGAGCGCTGAGGCGAATTTTGGCTACTCGTTGTCGTAGAAGTAATCGCTCTTACCGCTGCGACGCATTCGTATCGCTCGAATAGAAGCTACAGAGCCAAGGCCCATTGCGGCCAGGCCAAGAGCACCCAAGCCCAGATAAGCGGAATCCATGAACTGGTCAGACGGGTTTTTTATGTCGGCTCGAATCAGCGCGACATCGATTGGCTTCGACTCGTTGGGGTTAATCATGGCTAAAGCCTTTTCGGCAGCTGGATCGTTTGAGGCAATCACCATGTACTGAGATTCAGAAACTTCACTGCCAGAAATCGATTGTTTGGTTGCGTTAGGAGTGATGATTTCAGGCAGCGCTGGTGGAACGTTGAGAGAAGGAATAACCGGTTTTTTGGGACGCTTGTGATGATCCTTTTTTGACCCTGGAACTACAAAAACTGGCGGGATGTTTTCGTGAGCCTCGTTTGACTCGTATTCGTCGTCGTCTTCATCTTCATCTTTTTCGTCGTCATCTTTTTCGTCGCCGTGTTCGTCCTGGAAAATTGGCTTGGGAATACCGGCACCATAGGAAAAAGGCACAGACGCATTGGCAGCTACCGGAGCTCCGAGAAGGGTGAGTGCGACGAGCGCGGCGATTAGCGAGGACTTCTTTTCAAACATCGCTGCACCTCCAAACGCCTAAACTCGAAATTGACCTATGTACCTAACTTATGCTGAGCAATCGGGAACAAAAAGGCTTTTGAGTAGGTTCTCAGCAAAGACTCAGTGAAGGGAAACCCATGACGCGTGTGGTTAGCGTTACCCTTCCGAACGAAATGGGAAAACGACTTTTAGAGCTGGCGCCCGAGGGTTCGAGTGTCTTTATCAGAGGCGATCAAGGTCTAATCGGCTGGGGTGAAGCCTGGCGCTTCGAAGCCAAAGGAGCAAACCGCATCGAGCAACTGGCAGCTGCCTGGCGAGAGTACGTTTCAACCATCGACATCGAAGACGCGGTCGATTTGCCCGGAACCGGACCGGTTGCCTTTGGAACCATTGCTTTCGCCGACGATTCAACTTCAAGTAGTGCTCTGGTGATGCCGAAAGTGGTGATTGGTCGACGCGACGAACGCTACTGGATTACCGCAGTCGACGGCGCTGCTATTCCTGCTGTTTCCGAATGGTCTGAGACCTCGAAGCTTCAGCTGGCGCCTGGGGAATTGGCTCGTGAGGATTTTTCCCGATTGGTGGATTACGCCGTCTCGCTTATTCGTCGAGGTGATTTGGAGAAAGTAGTTTTGGCTCGCGACCTGATCGGTTCCCTGCCAGAAAAGTTCGATCTTCGCCCAACCCTCGATCGGCTGAATCAGAGATTCCCGAGTTGCTGGGTTTACTCGGTCGACGGCCTGTTTGGCGCATCCCCCGAACTTTTGGTTCGAGTGTCACACTCCCAGGTTTCGGCCCGAGTATTGGCCGGAACCGCGGCCAGAGGAACCGACCCAAGTGTTGACCTGGCAATTGCCAAGGCTCTCGCCGAGTCTCACAAGAATTTAGCCGAGCACGAGTTTGCGGTGCAATCACTGGTGAACGCGCTCGAGCCATTCTGCGATCATGTTGATGCCGACACCGAACCGTTTAGCCTGCAATTACCGAACCTCTGGCATTTGGCGAGTGACGTACACGGGGTATTGAAATCGTCGAAGTCGGTACTCGATCTGGCTAGCGCCCTTCACCCGACCGCTGCGGTGGCAGGTACGCCCAGAGACAAAGCTGTGGAGCTGATTGCAGAGCTGGAGCCATTCGACCGAGGTCGTTACGCGGGTCCGGTTGGATGGATTGGCGCCGATGGCGACGGGGAATGGGTTATCGCTCTTCGCGGAGCTCAGATTTCTGGAAACAAGCTCACGGCTTTTGCGGGCTGCGGGGTGGTTGCTGAATCGGAGGGTGATGCAGAGTTGACCGAAACCGACCTCAAGTTTCAGCCGATACTGGGAGCTTTAGGCTAGTTTCACTTCGATCAGCACGCGACCTTTAGTGAGAAGAGCGGCTTCGAGTTCAACCTCGGTACTAACCGGAATGTGCAGCCACCCATAGGTAACGGCGAGTGTTGCCAAATTTACGTCCTGGGGCGTTCTAAATAGCCGGTCGAAGCTCTCTTTAGACAGTTGCTTAGCGGGTTCGAGTGTTTCGAAGATACTGCCTCCGTGGTCGTTCACCACAACCAACTGCAAATCAATGTGCCCGTCTAACGGGTCGATGACTAGCGAGCTGGCATCGTGCAGCAGAGTTAGGTCACCAATTAGCGCCCTGGTTTGGGCGCGGGTGGCTAGAGCAATACCGGTGACTGTTGCCACGGAGCCGTCTATTCCGGAAAGGCCGCGATTTGCGAAGATGTTTAGATTTGCGCCAGGCGCCCAAATGTCGGCTTCTCGAATCATGCGAGACGCCCCTAAAAACAGGTTGTCGGTTGGCTCGGTGCTCATCCAAACCTGTTCCACAATTTCACGTCTGCCAAGTTTTTCACTGACCGGGGTGGATACCTGAACTTTTTGGTCGGCTACGCGCCAAGACTCTATCCATTCACCATCGACATCCACGTCGAAGGTCACGTCGTCTACGAACATGCTCGCGCGGCGAGAGACATCAAACAATCCCATCGACGACGAACGCACCGACACAACTTCGACATGCTCGTTGAAGAACAAACGATTAATTGAACGGGTTAGGGTCGGTTTGCCAAAAACAATTACTCGCTCAATGCGCGATGAAAGCTCGGGTTGCTCAATCAGTAATTTTGGATAGCTGAGAATCGCGTTATCGCCGAAGCGTGCCCCGGACGACGGTTCGGCAAAAATTGGTAGGCCGAAGGCTTCGGCCAGCTCAACCGCGGCGTCGCCAGCATTTGCTCCGGCTACCACCACGGTTGGAATCGAACCGTCGAGTATGGCGAATTCAAGCTCTCGCTCGGCCTCTTCGCCGGTTGGAACAGGAACGTCGAGTTCGCCCGCATTTGGTGAATCACCGGAAAGTGGTTCTCGGAAGGCGAGGTTCAATTGCACCGGCCCTGGCCTGGTTCCGCCAAGACCGAGTGAAGCCCGAATTGCTGTGGAAACCATGGACGGGATATCTTCCACCCCGTTGTCGTCGGCCGTGGGCGCTTCAACATCAAAAACAACTCTCACCGCGTCGTCGAAGATGCCGACCTGTTTGGTGGTTTGGTTTGCCCCAACTTCGCGCAATTCGTGCGGGCGATCAGCGGTGAGAAGAATCATCGGCACTCCGGAGTGATGAGCCTCTAAAACCGCTGGGTGAAGATTGGCCACAGCCGTGCCAGAGGTGGTGATAACCAGAGCTGGCTTGCCACTCGCCATAGCCGAACCGAGGGCGCTAAAGGCCATCGAGCGCTCATCTAGCCTCACAAAGAGATCGACTCGATCCGCTTCGGCCAGTTGCCCCGCGGCAATTGCTAGCGCCTGCGACCTGGCTCCGGGGGCCAGAAAAATTTGGTCGATTCCGCTTCCGGCAAATGCCGCCAAAAGATTGGCGGCAAAGATTTGGGAGGCTGACTCAGCCATCCTTCGGTTCGCCTCCGGGTTTTTGCTCTTCGTCCGGGTCGTCTTTCAACTGCTCAGCCAAACGCCTCAAAAACTCTGGATCGTCGTCTGGGGCCAATGTTGTTTTTGTCGACTTCCCGCCAATTGGGCGGCCGTTGACGAGATAAAGCAGAGCGCCGAACACAGGCACACCAATGATTAGCAGGATCCAGATGCCTTTTCGAAGCACGCGCACGTCTCGTGGATTAGCGCTAGCGGCAAAGACCACAGTGAAAACAGTAAGAACCACCCAAGCGATGACTCCGAGGTAAATAAAACGCATAACTCCAGACTAGGCGTAGCCCTAGACTTAAAGGTATGAAGAATCCAATCTTGGTTTATGCGCTTGCTCGATTGGGAATTTTCGCAACACTTCTAACAATCCTGCTGCTAATAGGTTTCGAACCAATTTGGGCGACGGTTTTTGCCACAATGCTGAGTTTTTCGTTTTCACTAATCTTCTTGCGAAAGTGGCGTGAGGCCAGCAGTGCCAAAATTGCCGACTCGATCACCAAGCCAAAACGCGGCACAGACGAACAATCCGAAGACTAAATCAAAACCTTCAAGCCCCAGCCCAGCAAAATGGCGTAGGCCAGAGCGGTGTAGCTGGTTAGTTTCAGGGCCAGAATGTTCTCGCGCGGAGTTTTTGCCGTGGCGACAATCAGGGTAAGCGGCAGCAATAAAAGCACGATTGCCAGCGGGAACCAGAAGGCAGCCGGAAGTTGCAGCACCTGGTAAGTCCAGCCGAGCGCCAGCGGCAGCCAAATCATCACGAAGTAAATGGTTTTGGCAGCGGTTTTACCCAGCCTCACGGCAAGGGTCTTCTTGCCCGCCGGCCGATCGGTTTCAATGTCGCGAATGTTGTTGATCATCAAAACTGCGGCCGCGTAAAGCCCGAGACCGATTGCTCCCGGAGCCAAGATAAGCGTTGATTCCCAAACCATGAACATCGACGGATACTGCACATAGACCGTGCCGAATACTGCCACGATGCCGAAGAACAGGAACACCACAACCTCGCCGAAACCGGCGTAGCCATATGGCCTTTTCCCTCCGGTGTAAAACCAAGCTGCCAGGACGGCTAGCGCCCCAACCGCGAGCAGCCACCAGAGACCGCTGATTGCGATAAGCGCGAAACCGGCGAGAGCACCCAAGCCTAAGAAGCCAAAAGCTACCGCCTTGACCGCTTTCGGCTCGAACGTTCCCGAGCCGGTCAGACGAAGCGGACCAACCCGGTTACTGTCTGTTCCGCGAACGCCGTCTGAGTAGTCGTTGGCATAATTCACGCCAATCTGCAGAAAGAGAGCCACTGCTAAAGCCAGGAGGGTTTTGGTCCAGTCGAATGCCTGAAGCGCCGAAGCTGCTCCAGAAGCGATGAGAATCGGAGCTATCGCAAGCGGCAGGGTTCGAAGCCTGGCCCCTTCAACCCATAAAGCTAAATCATTTTTGCGTTTAGCCAACGTTTCCACCCATTTCATTTGCCAAATCGGTTAGGTCGAGCAGGTCTGGTTTACCACTGCTAAGAGTTGGAAGTTTTTCGAGGATTTCCCAGCGACCAGATTTGGCCACTACGCCGAGCGCAAAGTGTGCCTTAGCCGAATCAAACGAGGCGCCTTCGCCGAGAGTTAGGAAGCAAACAAAACTTTCACCAAACTTTGGGTGCGGCACGGAGACCGCGGCGGCTGAGGTGACGCCGGCTTGCTTCATCGTCCACCCTTCGATAGCTTCGAGAGCTAACTTGTGGGCTCCCGAGTTAATCACTCGGTCGGCGCGACCTTTCACGTAAAGCTTGCCGTCTGTGAACTGACCCAAATCTGAGGTCAGGTAAGGGCGCTTCACGTTCGAGGCGATCGACGGAGAATCTAGTGCAATGCGCCCATCTTCAAGAATTGAAATCTCAACGCCGTCTAGAGGTTCGCCGTTGTAAACCACGCCGCCGGCGGTTTCAGCCATGCCGTAGGTGGTCACAATGTTCACGCCCTGTTTGCGCAGTGCGTTGATGGTTGTGCGATTAGGCTTTTGCCCGCCAACCAAAATTGCGTCGAATCGTTGCAGCGAAGCCAAAAGGTTTGGTTCGGTTTTGAGCGCCTCGAACAGGCGATCAAGCTGCGATGGAACCAGTGAGGTGAAACGTTTTCCTTCGGTCATCAGGCTGGCTGCGCGCTCAAATGCTTCTGTCG
>CALPUC020000035.1 GCA_943326655.2 Rhodoluna limnophila | reverse complement strand
TCGCGCTACAGGCTCAAGCGCTTTGGCAACTTTGGAGATCAGTGACTTCTGACGACGGATTCGCTTTTTGGTAGCGATTTTCATGATTGCTGAATTCTCGATGGCAATCTTCTCTGCCTCGCGAACATCGGCGTTGTCATTGGTGAATGGGTTGGCGGCACGCAGTGCATCGAGGTCAATCTCGATTTTCTTCCCGTCGAACTCGAAGGCTTTCTCAAGTTGCTTCAAAGTCAGGTTCTCTTGAGCGATGTCGAAGACGTGGGGTTTACGAAGTTTGTTTACTGAAATGAAGTAGTCCCAGAACTTGAACTCGCGACCCTTGCCGGTGTCGGCTACCAGCCAGGCATTTGGAATGTTGTAGGCATCCGCCAAGATTAGGCCGTGTAGTGAGGTGGCTATAATCTTTTTGCACTGAAGCATCTGGGTGATGATTCCTTCGATGTCGTCGCTCAGCATGTCGATCATCAGAGCGCCGGGGATGTTGAAATTTGCCTTGCGCTTGCGCTCAGACCAGCGCAAAACAACACCTATTTCATACTTCTTCTCGACCTTAGGGTTGAAGTAGTCGGGAGCCAAAAGGGCTGGGTCGCCGTAAACTCGCGGGCATGGAATGAGCTCCGAAGCCAGTTTGGCTCGAGTTAGAGGGCCTCGAACAGCAAGATACTTTGGTTCTTTGCGAATACCAGCCGGAGTTTCCGTGCCAAATGAACCAATGCCCCAACAGATGGTCGAAGGCGCTACGCGGGCGAGGATCGAGCCTACAACCATGTAGTGAGGTTCGTCTTTGGCAACCCAAACGGTTTCCTTACCGGTTATCTTTTGCACCAACCAAGGACCGAGAAGGTCACCCATGTTGATTTCGTTGTCCCACCAGCGAACAGGAATTTTTCCGTCTATCTCAAGCATTTCACTCCAAATGTAAAGTATCTATCCAGACAGAGTTTAGTTTGAGGGGGGCTGATTACTAGGATTTGGCAAGGCCTTCGAGCATTTAGTAATTCTCGGAGGCTTTCACAGCCTGGTGCCAAGAATCGCTCGAGAGAGTCGATTTCTCTTCGGAACTGAACTTCCGGTCGAGTTCCCAAATTCCTCCAAGGCTTTGCAGGTTGGCAAATATTCCAGCGCCGAGGCCGGCCAGATACGCAGCTCCGAGGGCGGTGGTTTCGGTCACTTTGCCACGCTCTACGTTTTGCCCTAGAGAATCGGATTGAAGTTGCATGAGCAAATTGTTTTGGCTCATGCCTCCGTCTACCCGAAGGGTATTGATGGGTTTTCCCAGGTCCTGCTCCATGGCCCGTACCAAATCGGTCACTTGAAAAGCAACTGCCTCGAGGGTGGCCCTGGCAATGTGGGCGTCGGTGGTTCCTCGAGTAATACCAAAGATTGTTCCCCGCACATCGGGGTTCCACCAAGGCGCTCCAAGGCCGGTGAGCGCGGGGACGAAAACGACTCCGCCAGAGTCTGAGACTTGATTGGCAAGCGATTCAACGTCCTTGGATTCTTTGATGATCTTGAGGCCGTCGCGAAGCCACTGAACCGCCGAACCGGCAACGAATACCGATCCTTCCAGGGCGTAGGTTATTTCGCCATTCGGGGCCTGCCAAGCGATTGTTGTGAGTAAACCGTGCTTACTGCTGATTCGCTTATCTCCAGTGTTCGTTAGAAGAAAAGCGCCGGTTCCGTAGGTGCATTTCGAATCGCCTTCTTCGAAAGCTGCTTGGCCGAAAAGCGCACACTGTTGGTCGCCTGCAATTCCAGTAATTTTTGCTTCGATACCTAAGAACTCGTGGGGATCGGTTTCTGCAAGGTGCCCGTAGTTGGGAACTATGGTCGCTAAAGCCGTCTTTGGCACGTTGAACAGTTCTAGGAGTTCGTCGTCCCAGGTGGCGGTTTCGAGGTTGCAAAGCTGCGTTCGGGAGGCATTGCTAGCGTCGGTGATGTGACTTCTGCCGTTGGTTAGCCGAGCAACTAGATATGAGTCAACCGTTCCGATTACCGTTTTGCCAGACACAACATTTGCCCAGATGGCTGGTTCATTTCGCTGTAGCCAAAGAAGTTTGGTTGATGTGAAATAGGGATCTAATCCAAGACCAGTCTTGTCACGGATTTTGTTTTCGAGGCCCAGCTCTTTCAGCTCCTGAACTATGTCGGAGGTTCTGCGGTCTTGCCACACAATGGCGTTACGCGGGGCCACCAGGGTTTCTCTGTCCCAGAGAACAAGCGTTTCACGCTGGTTGCTAATTCCGATGGCTTCGATGTTTTGACTACTGTTTAGCGCCTGACGGCTGGCTCGCAAAGTGGCCTGCCAAATCTGCTCCGGATCGTGTTCAACCCAGCCCGGCTTTGGGAAATGTTGTTCGAATTCGGTGTAGCCACGCGAAGTTATCTCGCCACGGTCGCTAACAACTAGGACGGTGACTCCCGTGGTGCCTGCGTCGATGGCCAGAATACTCATTAGTGAGCCATGGGTTCCAGAGGAACCAGTTCCTTATTTTTACTCCCCCATTCAACTAACAGCATGGCGGTAATCATTACGCTGCCTCCGAGAAGGCTCAGGAAAGTTGGTTGCTCCTGACCAATGCCGTAGGCGATAGCCGCTGCCCAGACCACCTCGCTGGTGAGGATGATGGCCACTCGCGATGGCTCCAAAAAGCCCTGAGCCCAGGTTTGAACTAGGAAGGCAACCGCGGTAGCCAGAATCGCGGTGAAGATGATGGCAAACCAAACCTCGGCGTCTGGAGGCAGTTGCACGCCGCCATCGAATGCGAAAGCGCCAATCCAACTGATTACGGCGCAAACCGCTAGTTGAACCACAGTTAGGGCAAAGCTGTCGTGCTTTGAACTCCAGAGCCCGAGGCCGATGATGTGGAGCGCGAACAAAACCGCGCAGGCAATCAGCGAAATTTCTCCCCAGCCGAAGGCCACAGAGCCGGCCGAAAGAATACCCAGACCGATGGTTGCCACAATTACGCCAACCAACGCTTTCTTACTTATCTTCTGGCGAAGGAAAACCCAGGCCAATATCGGCGTTAGCGCAACGTAGAGACCGGTGAAAAACCCCGTGAGTGCGGCCGTTGAGAAAAGTAGCCCAATCGTTTGCGTCACATAGCCACCGCCGAGAGCTAGACCCAGTAGCGAACCGTGAATTAGAAGTGTTTTGTCAATTGACCTAAATAGCTTCGGTCGAATCGCTATCATCACCAAAACCGCGATGGTGAATCGAAATGCTAAAAAGTTGAAGGTCGGGTGCTTTTCAATTGCTGGCTCCATCAGCACAAAACCGGCGCCCCAGGAGATCGCGACCGTGATGAGCGCCAGCGCTGCCAGCCTGGAGCGACCCATTATTTCTTGGCTTTCAGCGGAGCGTGAAACTCGATTTCAACAATTCTTCTCAGGATTGGGTCGGTATCCACACTCATGTGAATCACGGCAAAAGCGCCGGGCTTCAGAATTGCAATATTGTCTAGTTTTGTTTGCAACCGTTTCTCAGACCTGGCCTCCAAGACCTCGATCATGGTTGGTAAAACTGGGCGGTGAGTGCAAATGACAATCGACTTATTCAGATTGATGAGGTTGTTGAACAGAAATTTGGTTTCCGCGGGCTTTTTCTCATTGGCCGTTTCGGTAAATTCTGGGCTGGTCTTCACCTTGACCTTGGTGCTCTGTGCATAGGGAGCGATGGTGCTCAGGCAGCGTGTCCAGGGGCTAGAAAACACTGTTTTTGCCCCAAAGGCCTTCAACATCTTGGGAAGCGCTTCAGCTTGCGCGTTTCCGTCTGAAAGCAGAGGGCGGCTGGCTTCGCCGTCTTTCCAGGTTGCGCGCGAACGCGCTTTGCCGTGCCTGAGAATAACGACCGGCTTCGTTTTCAACATTTTTCTCTGAGAGAGACTTAGCAGCAGATCCAGTTGCTCGTGGTCGTGAGTGTAGCTGAGTTTTGATTTGGCCTCTTTAGCGCTGAACCAGTGCACACCACTGACTTCTTCGTTCGGTTTGAAGTTTGAAGTTTGAAGTGCTCGATCAGAAACTTCAGCTGCCCAGTAGTAAACCACTTTTTGGTTTTTGTTCGACAGCTTGTAACGCTGAATCCCCAGAGGAACACCGAGTCGAACTTTCAACCCGGTCTCTTCACGAATTTCTCGAACCGCGGTCTCTGGCAAAGTTTCGCCTGGATCAACTTTTCCTTTTGGCCAACTCCAGTCGTCGTATCGGCCGCGGTGAACCAAAGCAACTTTTAGAACGTCGTCTTCGATGCGCCACAATAGAGCCCCAGCTGCCAAAACGCGCATTACTTTACCTTGCGCAAATTAGTTAGACGCATGAGTTCGTCTTGCACGTCGACTAGTTTCTTGCCGTTTGAGTCGAATTGGTGACGAATCCAGGCTCCACTTGATTCGAGATGCCAGCTAGAAGATGACTCATTCATGGCGAGAGTGAATAAGTCTTGCAATTCCTTGATGTGATCTGGTTGCACAATTCGAACCAGCGCCTCCACACGACGATCCAGGTTTCGGTGCATCATGTCGGCCGAGCCGATGAATATCTCTGGGTCACCGTCGTTGACGAAGTGGAAGATGCGCGAGTGCTCAAGGTAGCGGCCGAGGACCGAACGAACCCGAATGTTTTCCGATAGGCCCGGAACGCCCGGCTTAACGGCGCACATTCCACGAACCAAAATATCGACCTGAACACCTGCTTGGCTCGCCTTGTAGAGCGAATCGATGATTTGTTCATCAACCAAAGAGTTGACCTTGATTTGGATTCCGGCAGGTTTGCCCGCCTGGTGAAGCTCTATTTCCCGTTCGATGCGCTCGGTTAGACCTTCTCGCACGCCGTTGGGAGAGACCAGCAACGCTTTGAAACTAGCGTCTGGAGCGAAACCCGAAAGCTGATTGAATAGTCGCGTTAGGTCTTCGCCGACCTGCTCGCGAGAGGTTAGCAATCCGAAGTCCTCGTAGAAGCGAGCGGTCTTGGGGTTGTAGTTTCCGGTGCCGATGTGGCAGTAGCGGCGAAGGTTGTCGCCTTCCTGTCGAATCACCAGTGACAGCTTGCAGTGGGTTTTGAGCCCGACAATTCCATAGACCACGTGAACACCAGCCTGCTCGAGCTTTCTGGCCCAGGTGATGTTGTTTTGCTCATCGAATCGAGCCTTGATTTCCACCAGGGCCAAAACCTGTTTGCCGGCTTCAGCGGCATCAATCAGGGCATCGACAATTGGTGAGTCGCCAGAGGTGCGGTAGAGGGTTTGCTTGATGGCCAAAACTTTCGGGTCTGCAGCCGCCTGGGCCAAGAACTCTTGAACGCTGGTTGAGAATGATTCATAGGGGTGGTGAAGCAGAATCTCCCGCTCACGAATTGCCCTGAAGAAGTTGACCTTTTCTTCGTCGGTGTTGCGAAGGTACCGATTGGTGACCACGTTGTGTGGCGGGAAATGAAGTTCTGGGCGTTTGATGCCGGCAATTTCGAAAAGCCCGGTTAGGTCTAGGGGAGCGGGAAGTTTGTAGACATCTTCATCTTCGATGTCGAGTTCTCGAACCAGAAGTTCTAGAACCTGCGGGTTGATGTCGCTGGCAACTTCGAGTCGCACCGGAGGACCAAATCGTCGTCTGAGTAATTCCTTTTCAAGTGCAACTAGAAGGTTCTCACCCTCATCTTCGTCGACGTCTAGATCTTCGTTTCTGGTCACACGGAAGGTGTGGTGCTGCAGGACTTCCATCCCGGCAAATAGTTTCGCCAAGAACTGACCGATGATGATTTCGAGCGGCAAAAACTTGGCGTCAGTGTTGGTGCTTCCAGGAACTCGAACGAAGCGGGGAAGTAGCGGTGGAACCTTGACGCGGGCAAAGTGCTCGGTGGAGCTGTCTGGGTTGCGAAGCACCACTGCCAGGTTTAGAGACAGGCCGGAAATGTATGGGAAAGGGTGAGCTGGGTCGACTGCGAGTGGCGTGAGCACAGGAAAAATTTGGTTGTCGAAGTATTTCTTGAGGGCGACTTGCTGTTCCTCGGTGAGGGCTGCCCAGGTGGTGAGCCCGATGCCCTTGCTTCGAAGCTCAGGCTCCAATACTTCCTGAAAAAGCACCGCATGGCGCAGCTGCAGGCGGTGAGCCTCGTCGCTGATTGCTACCAGCACTTCAGCCGGCTCCATGCCGGATGCCGAACGAACAGCTAAGCCGGTGGCGATTCGGCGCTTTAGGCCAGCAACTCGCACCATGAAAAATTCGTCGAGGTTAGATCCAAAAATTGCTGAAAAGTTCACTCGCTCTAGAAGTGGAAGTGTGGGGTCTTCCGCGAGTTCTAGCACGCGCTGATTGAATGCCAACCAGCTGAGCTCTCGATCGAGAAAACGGTCGATCGGCAGGTCTCCCATATCGGGTAGCGCGATGGCCATGGTTTCTTCAGACATAGGTTCAATTCTGCCACTGGTAGGTGGTCGAAAAGTAAACGGTTAGTAACTAACCGGTTCCGACTCGACTTCGTCTTTGTTCGGATTAAACGAGTAGCCGCGGTTTCGAACGGTGCCAATTAGCGGCTCTAATTCCCCAAGTTTGAATCGAAGTCGGCGAATGTGCACGTCTACGGTTCTGGTGCCACCGAAGTAGTCGTAACCCCAAACTTCGCTCAGCAGCTGTTCACGGGAGAACACTCGGCCGGGGTGCTGGGTCAGAAACTTTAGAAGTTCGAACTCTTTATAGGTCAAGTCCATTGGAACTCCGTGAATTTTTGCCGAGTAGGTAACCTCGTCGATCACGATGCCGGAGGTTTCAACCAGCGCCGACAGAGCCTTGGGTTTGTTTCGAGCTAGCGCCAGACGAATACGGGCATCGATTTCTGCCGGACCGGCGTTAAACAGGATGACATCGGTGGCTCCCCACTCTTCGTTTACGGCCGCCAGACCGCCTTCGGTTAGAACCAGAATCAGCGGTGCACTCAAGCCGGTCGTCTGAAGAATCTTCGCGAGCGACTTCATGTTGTTTAGGTCTTGGCGGGCGTCGAGAAAAATCAGGTCTGCCGAGGGGGCGTTTACTAATAGTGCTGGCTCGGCCGGCACGTGCCTAACCTTGTGAGGTAGCAAACTCAGGGCGGGCAGAACTTCAGACTCCGGCATCGCCGAAAGAATAAGAAGTTGAGCCATTTCGCTCCTAATGGTCGTAGAGGTAAGTTTAAGGTATGAAACAGGGTTGGGGCGAAATAATACCGATTTGGGCGGTGGTCGCTTTTGGCACCGTGGCCATCACTTTTCTAGACCGGCAACTTGCCTTGGTTTGGGCAGGGGCGATTCTCGCTGGGTCGATTGCCGTGGTTTCATTGATTCACCTTTTCAAAGAAGATGTGAATGGATTTGTGCGGAAACTCATCTATGTATCTGGAGGCTCATTTCTAATGCTGTCTTCGGCATCTCTTTACCTAATGCTCACCTGAGAGTCGCAAGGTAAAATCAAACTATGACGTTTTCATTTGAAGTGTTTTTCACCGGCCTGCTGGTTCTGGCCTCGCTCGCGATCGCAGGAGTTTCAATCCTCGTTCTCTACAAGCTTTTCAAGGGACAGAAGTAGTTGTTCGAACTCCCTGAGGGTTTGCCGATTGAGCTAACCCCTCTGGCTTTTTTGGTCGGTTCCTGGGAGGGCACCGGAATCATCGCCATCGATGGGCAGGAGCACGAGTTCTCTCAAAAAATCGAGTTTGCCCACGACGGCACCTCGGCGCTAACTTACATCTCCTCGGCCAAGCTAAACGACGACTCAAAAACCGAGCTTCCCAGCGAACTCGGTTACTGGAGAGTAGAGCGTCCGCGGAATGATTTTGATTACGGCCCCGGTCTGGTTCCCGGCAAGGGGGAAAACCCGATTCAGGACTACGAGGCAATGGAAGCCCATCGCGCCGATCACGGCGGCTACAACATTGAGGTTTCAACCCTGCACCCTGGCGGAATGGCCGAACTTTATCGCGGCTGGGTGCGTTCCGCTCGAATCGAAATAGCCTCAGCCCATGGCGTGGCTTTCGAAGGCGCCAAAACCTACCGTCATTCCACCCGCATGTACGGTCTGGTAGAGGGAGCTTTGCTCTGGGTCTGGGACATCGCCCTTCCCGACGGCGATTTGAAATCTCACGCCTCGGCGCGTTTAGAGAAGGTCGGCTAGTTGGCAATTGCCTCGTTCTCGAATCCGCTGGTTGAACAGCGTGATTTGCTAAACG
>CALPUC020000034.1 GCA_943326655.2 Rhodoluna limnophila | reverse complement strand
GGAGTACCATACCGATTAACACCATGAACGGTGGCAAATTCCAGGAGTTCTCGGTTAGCAATAGCCTGATCGAAGCGCTCGTTCGACCAAAAGTAGTAGTCCACTCCGTCAACCTCACCGGGTCTAGGTGCTCTAGTTGTCGCGGAGATTGAAAGCCGGATTTCAGGGTGGTGTTGAATCAAATGCCGAACGACGGTTCCCTTCCCCACGGCGGTAGGGCCGGCAATTACCGCTAGACGAGAAACCATAGTAAAAGACTACTTAGTAAGTCCGTCAGTGAGCTCGGAATTAGCTCGCTTTATGGCGCTCGGCAAATCGTTTGCCCCAGCTTCCAAGATTGAGCGCGAAACAGAGTACGAAACCGCACCGGCCATTCCCCCAAAGATCGCCTTCGCGTCTGTCAGTTTGGCACCTTGTGCCCCAAAACCAGGAGCCAAAACTGGGACTTTGCCTCGCTTTTCTGCAACACCAAACGAATCCAGGTCTACGGTCGCGCCCAAAACAGCCCCAAAAGAACCGATTGGGCCGTGGGCGCCCTGATTCAACTGGATTAACTGCTCGAATTGATCGGCTGCCAGCGTGCGCCCATTGGTTTGAGCGAGTTGAACAGACTCGCCCTCGATGTTCGATGTGGCGACGAGCGAGTAAAAGCCTTTACCCTCCTCGGCCCATTTACCAAACGCCCGAGTGGTTGCGCCAAGTCCAAGATATGGGGATGTGGTAATTGCGTCCGCGTAAAAGCCTGAATGCTCACCGAACCAGGCTTCAAAATAGGCCTCCATAGTTGTGCCTATGTCTCCGCGTTTGGCGTCCACGATAACAATTAGGCCCTCAGAATGGGCAAATTGCGTTACCTCGGCAAGAACTTCGAAGCCGCGGGCCCCAAACCTCTCGAAAAACGAAACCTGCGGCTTTACAGCGGAAACCAGACCCGACGCGGCTTCGACAACCCTGAGAGCGAATTCGCGGAGCCCGAGCGGGGAATCATTCAAGCCCCAAGTCCGTAGCAGATGACTGTGAGGGTCAATTCCGACACAGAGTTGACCGCTTTTCTCAAACGCTTGGCTGAGTTTGTCTCCGAACTGATTAGGCAAGTTTTGCCGCCCGATCTCGTGCGTGCTCCTGCAGTGAACGTACCTCAAAAGGACCAGCAATAACTCTCTCGAATGATCCAATGGCAGCGCTCAATTGAGCGATGGTTGTAAAGATCGCCTTGTCTGCAGCGGTAGTTGCAGCCCGAATCTCGTAACCATCTTTGCGTGCTGAAGATCCGGAAGGCGTGTTGACCACAACATCCACCTTGCCCGCGGTAATTAGCTCTACGATTGAGGGCTCGCTTCCAGGGGTTGATTCCTTACGGACACTTTCAACTGCGATTCCATGGCGTTCGAGGACGGCTGCCGTTCCGAGCGTTGCCAGAATCTTGTAGCCAAGCTGCTGAAGACGTCTAACGGGCAACAAGACCTGAGGTTTATCCCGGTCGGCAACAGATACGAAAATCGTTCCACTTGTGGGTAACGAACTTCCTGCCGCAGATTGACTCTTGGCAAAAGCCGTAGGAAAATCAACATCAATTCCCATAACTTCACCGGTTGAGCGCATCTCCGGACCAAGCAAGGAATCGACAAAACGACCGTCCCTGGTGGCAAAACGCTTGAATGGAAGTACTGCTTCCTTAACCGCGATGGCCGATCCAGATGGAATGTGCGTGCCATCCATAGTTGGTAGATGGCCTTCAGCCTTCAATTCCTTGATGGTTCGACCGACCATAACCAGAGATGCCGCTTTAGCCAGGGTAATTCCAAGAGCTTTTGAAACGAATGGCACCGTGCGTGAAGCCCGAGGATTCGCTTCTAAAACGTAGAGTACGTCGTTGGCTATAGCAAACTGCACATTGATAAGACCTCGCACACCAATACCCTTGGCAATTAGTTCAGTGCCCTCACGAACACGTTCAATCTGTGCTGCGGAAAGCGTTATCGGAGGCAAGGTGCACGATGAATCTCCGGAGTGAATACCGGCTTCTTCGATGTGTTCCATGACACCACCGACGTAAAGCTCGTGTCCGTCATATAAAGCGTCGATGTCAATTTCGATGGCGTCATCTAGAAAACGGTCAACAAGCAGCGGGTATCCAGGACCAATCAGACCATACTCTGCGATGCGATCGAAGTAACCCACCAACGAATTATGATCGTAAACAATTTCCATACCTCGGCCGCCAAGAACAAAGGACGGACGAACCAGGACTGGATATCCGATTCGATTCGCCACTTCGGTTGCCTCAGCGAGATTTATTGCTACGCCGTTGGCGGGCGAACGCAATCCGGCTTCATCAAGAATCTGAGAGAACAAGCCTCGCTCTTCAGCGAGGTCAATGGCTTCGGGAGATGTACCCAAAATCGGCACGCCGGCCTCTTTGAGCCCCTTGGCAAGCCCGAGTGCGGTTTGGCCACCAAGCTGGACAACGACACCGACTAACTCTCCGCTGGCGCTTTCAGCGTGGATTACCTCTAGGACATCCTCGAGCGTAAGTGGTTCAAAGTACAGACGGTCTGATGTGTCGTAATCGGTTGAGACCGTCTCCGGATTGCAGTTGATCATGATGGTTTCGAAGCCAGCCTCGGAAAGTGCAAACGAGGCATGCACACATGAATAGTCGAACTCGACGCCCTGGCCAATGCGGTTAGGGCCTGAACCTAGGATCACTACTTTGCGGCGTCCTGAGGCAACGACTTCGGTTTCCTGTTCGTACGTCGAGTAGTGGTAGGGAGTGAGAGCTGGGAACTCTCCAGCACAGGTATCCACCGTCTTAAACACTGGTCGGAGATTCAAGGAGTGCCTTACCGCACGAACTTCTGGCTCCGGCATTGAACGAAGCTGACCAAGTTGAGCGTCTGAGAAGCCGTGCTCCTTAGCTTCCTTGATTACGTCGGCTGTTAGTTCAGGTGCCTCAGCGGTCTGCTGAGCAACTTCGTTGATCAAAACAATCTGGTCAATGAACCAAGGATCAATCTTGGTCGCCTCGAAAACCTCGACCGGTGAGGCTCCTAGGCGTAAGGCTTGCTGAACCGCAACAATGCGACCATCCGTAGGCGTTTTGATCTCTTCAAGCAAATCAGAAACCGACTTGGCTTGCTGACTCCAGTGGAATGACGAACCCTTCTTCTCAAGGGAGCGCAGTGCTTTTTGAAGAGCTTGGCTGAAGTTTCGACCAATTGCCATGGCCTCACCAACCGACTTCATCGTGGTTGTGAGGGTTGGGTCGGCGGCTGGGAACTTTTCAAAAGCGAATCGCGGAACCTTAACGACCACGTAGTCAAGGGTTGGTTCAAAGCTCGCCGGGGTAACTTTGGTGATGTCGTTAGGAATCTCATCCAAGGTGTAGCCGATTGCAAGCTTGGCTGCAATCTTGGCAATCGGGAAACCGGTTGCCTTCGATGCCAAAGCGGATGAACGGCTAACGCGAGGGTTCATCTCGATCACAATTACTCGACCATCGCTTGGGTCAACGGCGAACTGAATGTTACAACCTCCGGTATCAACCCCGACATCACGGATGATTCGGATGCCGATGTCGCGAAGATTTTGATACTCACGGTCGGTGAGGGTCAGTGCTGGAGCGACCGTAATTGAGTCACCGGTATGAACTCCAACAGGATCGACATTCTCAATCGAGCAAACCACGACGGTGTTGTCGGCGGTATCCCGCATGAGTTCGAGTTCGTATTCTTTCCAACCGAGAATTGATTCTTCCAGAAGCACCTCGGTGGTTGGGCTCGCTTGCAGACCAGCCCCAGCAATACGCCTGAGATCTTCCTCGTTATAGGCGAAACCGGAGCCCAGACCTCCCATGGTGAAAGACGGTCGAACGACCAGAGGGTAGCCAAGTACATCAACAGCGCCGAGTACTTCGTCCATGTTGTGTGCAATAACTGAACGAGCTACTTCCGCTCCCGCATCAATTACCAGTTGCTTAAAGATCTGCCTGTCTTCACCCTTCTTGATTGCTTCAACCTTGGCGCCAATAAGCTCGACGTTGTACTTCTCTAAGATTCCAAGCTCGTGAAGAGACATGGCCGCGTTGAGAGCGGTTTGACCGCCTAGGGTGGGAAGAATCGCGTCCGGCTTTTCTTTGATAATGATGCTTTCAATGATTTCCGGAGTGATTGGCTCAACATAGGTAGCGTCGGCAAAATCGGGGTCGGTCATAATCGTCGCGGGATTCGAGTTGACCAAAATCACCCTAATGCCCTCTTCGCGCAGCACTCGACACGCTTGAGTTCCCGAGTAATCAAACTCACAGGCCTGACCGATAACGATTGGACCCGAACCAATTACCAGGACGGATTTGATATCTTGACGCTTAGGCATTTTCAATCTTTCGGTTATTACTAATGAGTTCAATTAATCTGTCGAACAGGTAGTTCGAATCGTGTGGACCGGCGGCAGCCTCGGGGTGGTACTGAACCGAATACGCGGGAATGTCGATGCACTCCAATCCCTCGACCACATCATCATTCAAAGCAATGTGACTAACTTTGACGCGCCCGAAACCCGCTGGGGAATCTACCTCTGGGCCTCCGTCTACTCTTACAGCGAAGCCGTGGTTATGCGCAGTGACTTCAACCTTCCCGGTTCTCCGATCGAGAACTGGCTGGTTGATACCTCTGTGACCAAAGGCAAGTTTGTAAGTTTCGAATCCTAGAGCTCGACCAAGAAGTTGATTTCCGAAGCAAATACCGAAGAACGGAGTCTTAGTTTTTAGTACTTCTTGGAGCGTGGAAACCTGAGTTGCGGCCGTCTCTGGGTCGCCAGGACCGTTTGAGTAAAAGACAGCGTCCGGATTTGTTTCCAAGAGTAGATGTGCCCCGCTAGTAGCTGGGTAGACATGTACCTCAAGGCCTCGTGCGGTCATGTTCTCGATGGTGGATGACTTAATTCCTAAATCGAGAATGGCAACTTTGCCAAAATACTCGCCTTCGGCGGCAACCACGTATTTACTTTGGGTTGAAACGACATCGCTAAGCGACAGACCTTGCATTTTTTTTGCAGACTGCACCTCAGATACCAACTCTTCAAGGGAGCGTTCGGCGCTGGGACCAGAGAAAACTCCACCGCGCATAACGCCGCGATCCCTAAGGTGACGAGTTAGAGCTCGCGTATCGACTCCCCTAATGCCCACCACACCGTATTTCACGAGTTCATCATCAAGTGAACCTTCGCTGCGGAAGTTCGAGACCATTCGAGAGGCATCGCGCACAACGTATCCAGCAACCCAAACTCGATCCGACTCTTCGTCTCGGGTATTAACCCCGGTGTTTCCAATGTGCGGAGCGGTCTGAACCACTATTTGTCCGGCGTAACTGGGGTCGGTGAGAGTTTCTTGATACCCGGTCATGCCGGTGCAGAAAACCACTTCTCCAAGCGATTGGCCCTCGGTACCAAAACTTTGACCCTGAAAGACTTTGCCGTCCTCGAGAACTAAAAGAGCTTTACTCACTGTTATGCCTTCCCTGCCAATTCGCCATTGCGAACTGTGAATTTGCCTCTGAAAATGGTGTGAATAACTCGACCTGGGAGTTTCATGTTGCGGTAGGGCTGATTGCTGCTCTTACTCGCTCCGCCGTCGGTTAAGGTCGTAGTTGCTTTTGGATCGATTAGAGCGAGGTTGGCGAAAGAACCGGCCTCGATCTGTTGACCCTGAGTTTCAAGCCCGCTGATTTGAGCTGGAACGACTGAAAGCACTGAGGCCAGACGCTCCCAGTTGGATTTGCCACTCTCAATCAAAACCAGTTGAGCAATCGAGGCTGCCGTTTCTAGACCAAGCATTCCAAACGCAGCGCTTGCCCATTCGCAGTCTTTCGATTCATCCGGGTGAGGTGCGTGGTCTGTTCCAATCACGTCAATTGTGCCGTCGATGAGCGCCTCTCGCAGGGCATCCACATCAACCTGCGTGCGCAAAGGCGGGTTCACCTTGTAGACCGGATCGTACGATCTAACAAGTTCATCGGTCAACAGCAAGTGATGCGGTGTAACCTCGGCGGTCACCTGCACGCCACGAGATTTACCTAAACGAATCTGCTCAATTGAGCCCTTGGTAGATACGTGGCAAACGTGCAATCGGGAGTTAGTGAGATCGGCAAGCATGATGTCTCTAGCAATGATCGATTCTTCCGCCACTGCCGGCCAACCTGATAGACCTAACTCTGCTGAAACCTGACCTTCGTTCATTTGAGCATTTTGAGTTAGTCGCGGCTCCTGCGCGTGCTGAGCGATAACACCTTTGAAGGTTTTTACGTAAGACAAGGCTCGTCGCATCACTAGAGCGTCGCTCACACATTTACCGTCGTCACTGAAGATGGTTACCTTGGCTCGAGACTCGTTCATGCTCCCCATTTCGGAAAGCTGTTCACCTTCTAAGCCGACCGTGACAGCGCCGATGGGTTGCACTTCGACCAAACCGGCGTCTTCGCCAAGCCGTTGAATCTGCTCAACTACGCCGGCGTTATCAGCAACGGGCATTGTATTTGCCATTGGGTGAACAGCCGTGTAGCCGCCTTTGGCAGCGGCCTGCGACCCGGTGAGAACCGTCTCACTCTGCTCAAAACCAGGCTGTCTAAGGTGAGTGTGCAAATCGACAAATCCGGGCAACAGTACGAGACCGGAGCAATCAATGATTTCTCCATGCTTCTCCGTGCCAACTGACGTGATCCGATCTCCGTCTATGGCGACATTGACCTTGCGACCATCGGCCAGGGTGACGTCTGAAAGTGTGAAGCTCATCTATGCATTCCTCTCGGTACCGGCTAGGTGATAAAGCACGGACATTCTGGCGCTGACCCCGTTACGAACCTGATCCAGAATCGTTGAATTTTCACTGTCTGCGCAGAAACTGTCAATCTCAAGACCCCGGTTCATTGGGCCCGGGTGCATAACCAGTGTGTGATTGTTCATTCGACTCAACCGCTCTCGGTTCAAACCCCAAAGTTTCGAATACTCAGCCTCACTCGGAAAGAAAGCAGCCTGCATCCGTTCACTCTGAACTCGCAACATCATCACCGCGTCGAAACTCTGCTCTTCAATTGCATTGTCGAAATTGTGGTGGCTACTAACAGCCTGGGCGCTTAGAGCTCTAGGGAGGAGGGTGGGTGGAGCAATAAAGTGAACTCTTGCACCAAGAGTCTTTAGGAGAAGTAGATTACTTCTGGCTACTCTTGAATGCGCGATGTCTCCCACAATTGCCACGTTCAATCCGGAAAGATCTTTACCCAAGGGATCTGAGATGAGACGGTCTCGTAACGTAATGGCATCTAGAAGGGCTTGGGTTGGATGCTCGTGTGTTCCGTCTCCAGCATTGATTACCGAACCATCAAACCAACCGCTATTGGCAAGGGTGTGCGCGGCGCCCGAAGCGGAGTGACGCATCACAACGATGTCTGCCGAAATTGCTGCCAGCGTTTGCACGGTGTCCTTCAAGCTCTCGCCCTTGGAGACGCTGGACCCCTTGGCAGACACATTCACTACGTCTGCCGAAAGGCGCTTCTCTGCTACTTCGAAGGAGACTCTGGTGCGTGTGGAATCTTCGTAAAAGAGATTAACCACGGTCTTGCCTCGCAAGGCCGGGAGCTTCTTTACCTCTCGAGCGCTGACCGAAGACATTTCGACTGCTGTGTCCATCAACTGAATTGCTTCTGCTCGATTCAGGTCGGCGGCCGAGACCAGGTGCTTTAGTTTCATCCCTCGATCACCACCGAATTTTCCGTATCGGTTTCGTTCAGTCGCACTTGAATTCGTTCGTCTAGGGATGTGGGTAAATTCTTCCCAACGTAGTCGGCCCGAATCGGAAGTTCACGGTGACCTCGATCAATCAAGACGGCGAGTCTCACGGCACTTGGGCGACCAAACTCGTTCAACGCATCCAGGGCAGCTCTCACGGTTCGTCCGCTGAATAGGACATCATCAACCAGCACCACAGTTTTTCCATCTACCCCCGACGTGGGTAGCACAGTTTGCGTTATTGTTTTGCCCGGATTGGTCGCAAGGTCATCTCTAAATAGTGTGACATCGATTCGTCCGCAGTTTGAAATGGCGTCAAACTCTGGATAGCTTGCGGCGATTGATTTGGCAATTCGTTCGGCAAGCCAAGCACCCCGAGTTGGTATGCCCAAGAGTAGAAGATTTGCGGTGCCACGATTGGCTTCAACGATTT
>CALPUC020000033.1 GCA_943326655.2 Rhodoluna limnophila | reverse complement strand
TTAACACCCTTGAGGCCCTTGACGCGAAGAACTTCCATCGCCTTTTCGCCGTCGCCGTTAGCTTCATCTAGGGCGTTCTTGCAGTCCATCATGCCAGCGCCTGAGCGCTCGCGTAGAGCCTTTACATCAGCTGCGGTGTAGTTCGCCATTATTCTGCTTCTTTCTCTGCTGGTGCGGCTTCTTCCGCTGCAGCCTCAACCGCAGGTGCAGCCTCTTCCACAACAACTTCAGCTGCTGGAGCCTCCGCGCTCAGAAGTTCCTCTTCCCAAGCGGCCAATGGCTCGCTCTCTTCAGGCTTCGAGTGCTTTGCTACTAGACCTTCTGCCACTGCGTCTGCAATTACACGGGTCAAGAGCGCGATCGAACGGATTGCGTCGTCGTTTCCTGGAATACCAATGGTGACCTCGTCTGGGTCGCAGTTGGTGTCTAGGATGCCGATAACTGGAATACCGAGCTTCTTGGCTTCGGTGATTGCAAGGTGTTCCTTGTTGGTGTCGACAACCCAGAGTGCAGAAGGCTGGCGAGATACGTTACGGATACCACCTAGAGATTTTTCCATCTTGTCTTTTTCGCGGCGAAGAATCAAAAGTTCCTTCTTGGTTAGACCGGTCTTGGTCGCACCGGAAAAGTCCATGACTTCTAGTTCCTTGAGGCGAGTTAGTCGCTTCTGAATGGTCTGGAAGTTGGTCAGAAGACCACCCAACCAGCGCTCGTTGATGTATGGCTGACCAACACGCTGCGCCTGCGAAGCGATTGCTTCCTGGGCCTGCTTCTTGGTGCCAACAAACATGATTGAGCCGCCTGAAGCGACCAGGTCTTTTACGAATGCGTAAGCCTGGTCGATGCTGGTTAGCGACTTCTGTAGGTCGATGATGTAGATACCAGAGCGGTCGGTAAGGATGAATCGCTTCATCTTTGGGTTCCAACGTCGGGTCTGGTGCCCGAAGTGCACGCCGCTGTCAAGCATCTCGCGCATTGTTACTACTGCCATGGCAGTTTCTCCTTTTGGCACAATAATGTGCCACTCAGTTTTCTGCTCCCGGCGGTTGCCGGTCACACCTGGTGTCGCATCAAAAACAGCCAGCAAGCTGGACCGAGTGGTTATTCGATGGGGTTCGACACGCGAAGTCAACGCCGAAACGTTGCTTCTAAAAGACTACCAGCCCGCGACCGAGGTTTTCCACAGAATTACTCGGATGATTTTGATTTATCCAGCGAAAACAATGATTGTTTGATGAAACCAAATCGGATAGTGCTCACCCTGTTGCTCGTGGCTTCGGCAATGCTTCTGACCTTTACTCCAAACCCTTTCCCCGCGAGCGCTTCGGAGGATTGGCGAGTTCCAGTGGACGAACCCAGACTTCTTCGTGCATTTCTTCAACCGAGCGAGGATTGGTCGGCTGGCCACCGCGGCGTCGACTACCTGGTCCAAGAAGAACAACCCGTTTATGCCGCTCATAGCGGGGTTGTTTCGTTTGTCGGCTTAGTGGTGAACAGATCGATAGTTTCTCTGAGACACCCCAACGGCTTAGTGACCTCCGTTGAACCGGTCTGCCCAGGAGTCAAATTGGGCGATTACGTTCAAACCGGGCAACAAATTGGGTTTGTTTGTGTTCGGGATGATTATCCATCGCACTGCGGATTCGACACGTGCCTTCACTTTTCTCTGAGGAGTGACGCCGGTTACCTTTCGCCTCTGGTAAAACTGGGAGGTTTGTCCCCTAGCAGGCTCAAGCCCTGGGGTGGGCTGAGCTGTAGCCTTCCTTCAAGCGGTCAATGCTGACGTGCGTGTAGATCTGAGTCGTGCCTAGGCTTGCGTGGCCTAAAAGCTCCTGGACAACCCTCAGGTCAGCTCCCCCGTCTAGCAGGTGAGTCGCTGCGGTGTGCCTGAGCGCATGAGGTCCGGCGGCGCCAATCGGCGTAGCCGAGAGCACACCGGCTACGAGTTCATATATGGCTCTGGCCCCGATACGTTGGCCCTTACTGTTCAGAAACAGTTCCGTAGTCGTCTTTTCGGTTTCTAAGCTGGGACGACCCGTTCGTAGCCAGCGCTCTAATGCGGTTTCGCAAGGAGTTCCGTAGGGAATCATTCGCTGCTTGTTTCCTTTACCCGTAACAAGTATCAATCGTCTCGCCGAATCTACGTCGGGAAGGTTTAGCCCAACAATTTCGCTTACGCGGGCTCCGGTTGCATACAACAACTCCACTATCGCTAGGTTGCGTATGGCTACTGCATCGCCTTCTGCGGCTGCCAGCTCAAGAACTTGGAAAACCTGATCCATGGCCGAGCGCGATGCCACTTTTGGCAGCGACTTGTTGGCTTTGGGAACTCTTAGTCGGAGCCCCGGATCCGACTGCAAATGTTCGTGTTCCAATAACCACGCGGTAAACGATCGAGCGGCTGCCGTTTTTCTGGCCATCGAAGACTTCGCTAAACCCCGCTCACTAAGGGTGAACAACCACGCACGCATCGACTCCAGATCTATTTCGCTTGGAGCTGCTAAACCAGAGAGTTCAAGAAAATCAACCAAATCAGCTAAATCGGTTAGGTAGGCCTTCACAGTGTGTTTCGAATAACCGCGACCAGACTCAAGGTGCGTGCGGAAACGATCAAGGACCGAACTAAAAGCTATGAGCACCTATTCAGGCTAAGACTTATTCTGGGAAATGGCAGGCAACTTCGGCCTTACCAACCTTCTGCAAAATCGGTTCAACCTCAAAGCACTTCGCTTGAGCTTTCCAGCAGCGAGTACTAAAGACACAGCCGGTTGGCGGATTCATAGGCGAAGGTAGCTCGCCAGTTAGAACAATCTGTTCACGTTTGCGTTCAAGTTTCGGGTCGGGAATTGGTACGGCCGAAAGAAGAGCCTTCGTATACGGGTGGTGTGGGGTCGAGTAGATCGAATCAGTTGGCGCGATTTCCATTATCTTGCCGAGATACATAACGCCGACGCGATCAGAAATGTGCTGAACCACAGACAAATCGTGGGCGATAAACAGGTACGACATGCCGAAGTCATCACGAATGTCGGTTAGTAGGTTCACCACCTGAGCCTGGATCGATACGTCGAGAGCCGAGACCGGTTCGTCGCAGACGATGAACTTCGGTTTCAAAGCAATCGCTCGAGCGATACCGATACGCTGACGCTGACCGCCGGAGAATTCGTGTGGGTAGCGGTCGTAGTGCTCGGCATTTAGCCCAACGCGCTCCAGAAGCTCCTGCACAGCTCGTTTTACGCCCTCTTCAGGCTTGATGTTGTGCACCTCAAATGAAGCCCCGATGATTGCTCCAACAGACTGGCGAGGATTCAATGAAGACTGGGGGTCCTGGAAGATCATCTGCATCTTGGTGCGAAGCGGCTTCATCTTCGAGTGAGAGTAGCCAGAAATCTCTTCGCCCTCGAATTTGATGGAACCCGAGGTTGGATCGTAAAGTTTCAGGATGGTTCGGCCGGCAGTGGATTTACCGCAACCAGACTCACCCACCAAACCTAGAGTTTCGCCTTCATTCAGAGTAAAGCTGATGCCGTTGACGGCTTTATTCGTGCCGCGCTCTCGCGAAAAGATGCCGGACCCAGCAACTGGGAAGAACTTTTCGAGGTTAGTAACTTCTAGAAGAGGCTGGTTCACTTGACTGATTCCTTGCTGTCGTAAAGGTGGCAGCGAACCAGGTGGCCTGCGCTAACCGCCTTCAGTTCTGGAGAAGTTTCGCACTTACCATTTGGTAGTTCAGATTTTCTGGAACAACGTGCCGCAAAGGCGCAGCCGCTGCCAAGCTGGATGAGTGATGGTGGCTGCCCTGGAATCGCTCGCAAACGCTTTCCATGACCCTGATCCATTCGAGGAATCGAGTCGAGCAGACCCACCGTATAAGGCATAAGCGGGTTCTCATAGAGATCGTTGACACTAGCGCTTTCCACCAGACGTCCGCCGTACATAACATTCACGCGGTCGGCGGCTCCTGCCACTACGCCTAGATCGTGCGTGATTAGAATCACTGCCATTTTAAATTTCGCTTGAATGTCACGAAGAAGTTTCAAAATTTGAGCCTGAACCGTTACGTCCAATGCGGTGGTTGGCTCGTCTGCTATGAGAACTTTTGGATTATTCATCAGTGCCATGGCAATCATTACGCGCTGGCGCATACCGCCCGAAAACTGGTGCGGATAAGCCTTCAGACGCTCGTCTGGGTTGGCGACTCCAACCAGAGCGAGCAATTCAATAGCGCGGTCACGGCTGACTTCCTTAGCGACTTCATTGTGCGCCTGATGCGCTTCGATCAGCTGGTCGCCGATGCTGTAGTAGGGGTGTAACGCAGACATTGGATCCTGGAAAATCATCGCGACGTCTTTGCCGCGAATCTTTCGCAAATCTTCGACAGACATGCCAATCAGGTCTACTTCGCCATCCTCAGTTTTTAGAACGACGGAACCGGTGATTGTGGTTCTGGTCTTTGGGAGCAGACCCATGTAGGCAAGATTGGTAACCGATTTACCGGAACCAGACTCACCAACGATTGCGAGGGTTTCCCCCTCTTTCAAATCAAACGAAACACCAGATACGGCGTCAACGATGCCATCAGGGGTAGCAAACTGAACTCTTAGGTCGCGTACCGACAGTAAAGCCATTAGACCCTCACTCTCGGATCGATGAAGGCGTAGACGATGTCAAGGATGGCGTTCATAACAACCACGATGGTGGCCGCCAAAATGGTCGTGGCCACGATTATCGGCAGGTCGATGTCGACAACGGCGTTCAAGGATAGACGGCCCATCCCAGGAAGATTGAAAATCGCCTCGGTTAGAATCGCACCGCCCAGTAGCCCGGCAAAGTCAAGACCTGCCATGGTGACGATTGGAGCCAAAGCTGCTCGCATTGTGTGCTTGCCAAGAACCACACCTTCGCTTAGGCCCTTGGCCCTTGCAGTGCGAATGTAGTCTTCGGTGGAGATTTCTAGGATCTGGCTTCTAACAAAACGCGTGTAAATGGCCGCATAGGCAAAGGCCAATGTGATCCAAGGCAGCACGAGGCTCAGGAACCAGCCGACAATGTCTACATCAGGAGCGGTGTAGCCACCTGGTGGAAATGGCGACCAAGGGGCCTTGATGACGAAGAAAACTATGAGGATTAGGCCGGTTAGGAAAGTTGGAAGTGATGTTCCTACCAGTACAAAAGCGGTTGAGAGGGTGTCCCAGATTTTGCCGCGGAACTTAGCTGCCACGACACCGAGACCGACACCCATTACCAACCAAAGAATTAGTGAGCCGATAGCCAGCGAAATGGTTACCGGAATAGCGTTTCCAACTAGGTCTGTAACACAGGAGTTTTGCTGGAAAGAGTAACCAAAGGATGGTGCTGCGCAAAAAATTTCGGCTTGGCCTTCACCATAGGTTCGGCCGGCAAACAAGCCAACCAGGAAAACCCAGTACTGCTCGTAGAAGGGCTTGTCGTAGCCCAGGCGGATGCGGTTGGCAGCGATGATTTCTGGATCAGCGCAGTTCTTACCACAGGTAAGGCTCGCTGGATCATATGGAAGAAACGAAAAAATTAGGTAAACCGTGAAACTGACGGCCAACAGAATAAGAATCATCACGCCGAGTCGGCGAGAAATGTAAGCCAGTAATCCGCTCATTGTGACCTTTCTTGTTGGATGAGATTTTTGAGTGATTGTCCGTGGTGTTGGGGTTTTACCCCCAACACCACGGTTCAATCGGTTGGTGTTACTTCTTTAGGTAAAGGTCACCGAACGACAATGCGCCCTGTGGCTCCCAGAAGAATGCTCCACCAATTCCCGAGCCCCAGATTTCCTGAGTCTTCGAGAAGGTACCTGGAATGACCCACATCTGGTCCATGACGTACTTGTTTAGAGCAGCCCATTCCTTACCCTGCTTTACGCGGTCTGGCTCAGCTAGGTTTGCGTCCGAACGCTTCTTGAACTCAGCGTAAGCTGGGTCGTTCCAGTTCTGAGAAAGTGGGAAACCCGCACCTTCGGTGAACAGTTCAGGAATAACGGTCGAGGCGTTTGCCCAGTCTGGACCCCAGCCGGCAGCCGAAAGGTCGCCCTGCTTGCTTGGGTCAAGAACTACTGCGTAGTAGCTACCTGGCTCGATGAAGTTGAACTTGATTACGATGCCAGCCTTAGCTAGCGACTCGACCCAGATTGCAGAAGCCTTTTTGTTGGTCTCTGAATCCGCGATGTCGTAAACAATTCCACGCTTCGGGTCAGTCACGCGGGCGTGAAGCTCTGGACAGTCCATCTTGGCCTGTGCCATTAGCTCTTGAGCCTTAGCGACGTTTCCTTCTTGCTTCCAGTTCGGGTCATCTGATGCGTAACCAGTCTTAGCGTAGTCAAGACCCATAAGAGGCTTGATTACACCGTCGGCTGGGTCACCGTTGAATGCCTGGCCACCAGCAAGAGTGATTAGACCCTTGAAGTCCTTGGCATAGTAGATGGCCTGACGAATTGGTAGACAGTTGAGCTTCGAAACGTTAACAGCTGCGTAACGTACGTAAGGGTCGAGCACGTTAATTGCGCGTCCCTCGAACTCAGGCTTTGGGTTGCCATCAGCATCGAAAACAGTCGACTGGTTGGTAGGTAGAAGCGCGTCTAGCGAAACTGCGTACTTGTCCTTGTCGGCAATCAATAGCTGGTCGCGAACTTCTTCAGCCTGACCGAATTTAACAACGATCTTGTCTGGGAAGGCACGTTCTGCACGTAGTGGGTCAGAAGACTTGTTCCACTTGTCGTTGCGAACTAGAACCATCGAGTCGGTCTTTGAGTAAGACTGAATCTTGTATGGACCGCTCGAAACTGGCTTCAAGTCGTAGCCGTCACCGGTGTCTTTAGCCTTTGGAACTGGGCTGAAAGATAGGTAGGTAACGGTGTAGTTGAAGTCACCAACGGCACGTCTCAAGTTGAACGTGATGGTCTTGTTATCTTCAGAGCAGGTAACTGCCTTGTCGTAACTAGCTACATCGTTGTCAGCATCGGTGTTGTATGGACCCTTGTAGTTGTCGGTTCCATCAAGCATGCCAATCGCGTAGGTAGGACCATCGGTGATGATGTCAGTTGCGAAGGTACGTGAAACACCGTACTTTACGTCTTCACAAGTGATAGCACTACCGTCTTCGAAAGTTACGCCATCGCGCAGCGTGAACTCCCAGGTCTTGTTGCCATTCGAAGCGCGACCAGTGTCGGTTGCTAGGTCTGGAACAACAGTCGAACCCTCAGCTCCGGCCTTGCGGTCGTAAGCAGTTAGGGTGCGGTGCATGTAAGAACCGAACCACGCAATGTGTAGACCCGTGTAGTTACGGTTTGGGTCTGCGTGTGTCCAGCCCTCAGAGTTGGTGAGATACGTGAGTGTACCTCCGGTATTCGCAGGAGCACAGCCAGTTAGCAGCCCTCCAGCAAGTACCGCAGCCGAAAGGGTAGCTACTGCTACCTTCAGGCTCTTCTTGCCTTTTAACATTCACCCTCCTAGGTTGATGTTTTATTTATTACTTCGAATTGAAGTAAGTCTTTTGTTTATATCTCGCTCTTAGGATCCAACGCGTCTCTCAACGCATCACCGAGCAAGTTAAATGTCAGCACCAAAAGAATTAGTGCCAAAGATGGGATGAAAAAGTAAACGGGGTTATTCATCATGTACTTCGTCGAGTCGGCAATGATGGTTCCCAGAGTCGGCATTGGGGGTTCAACACCGATGCCCAGATAAGACAAAACGGCCTCTGCGCTCAAATAGCCGGGAAGCGCTAGTGATACGTAGACGATAACCGGGGTCCAGACGTTCGGTAAGACCTCTTTGGCAAGTATCCGCAAGTTAGATGCACCCAAAGCTTCAGCCGATAGAACGAAATCACGTTCACGAATTGAAATCACCTGTGAGCGAATGATTCGGCTCAAGTAAGGCCAGCCAAAAATTGCGAAAATCAAAATCAAATAGAGCACTCGCGCTTCGTTTCCTTGAACCAGACCAGACTTTTCAAGGCGATCGACCAAAGGAACACTGAGGGCAATAATCATGAAGAATGTTGGGAAGGCAAGGAAAAAGTCGGTGAATCGACCGATTAGACCGTCTATGCGGCCACGGAAGTAGCCACCGATGATTCCCAAGGCGAGGCCGATAATGACCGTGACAACCACGGAAGCCACGGCGATTAGGAATGAAACGCGTGCACCGAACAGCATTCTGGCCAAAAGGTCGTAACCGATTCCAGGGATCACACCAAATGGGTGCTCAAAACTGATGCCGTTCCAATCTCCTGGAACTTCGCCGCGCTCGTCGAGGGCGTTCATGTAGCGTGCTTCTGGGTCGATTCCCAGCATCCAGTAGATTACAGGTGCGAAAACCACTGCAAAAATCACGAAAAGAGCTACCGACAGAGAAGGTATGGCA
>CALPUC020000032.1 GCA_943326655.2 Rhodoluna limnophila | reverse complement strand
TAATAGGTGGGTTTTCGACCACCCTTTTTACATCATCACGAACCTCGCCATGGGCGGTGGGTTCACCGGGGAAATCGATCCAGACCTAACTAACGCAGAAATGGTTATCGATTTCATTCGCGTGAGTTCCGTAAACGGCATTGGCGAAGTCTTTATAAAGATTTAGTAACGGTCCTGTTTTTTCGTGAAATCGCTTTCACATGAAACCGCTTTCAAGTAACATCGCAATACAACGTGTGTGCGCGCGTTCCATTTAGCAGTATCGAAAGGAACATGGATGTCAAGCAAAACAAGAAGCCTGCGCATTTCGCTAGCAATGCTAGCAACCGCAGGTATGACCGGCGCTTTACTGGCAAGCTCACCACTTGCAGCCAGCGCCGCAGAAACAGTAGTTGACTACACCAGCTCTACCCCAGCCGACTACACCGTACTGACTAACGTTGGTGGCGGTGGCGGTCTCGGTTGGGCCCCTTGGGATGGTGCCGACATTGCACTGAACGCCCCTTGGGTCGCTGGCGAGAACAACTGGAAAGGTCGCGAAGGCTGGACCAAGGGTTGGGCTGTTCAGGGAGGAGCTCTCTGGATGCACAAGGCACAGGCTGGAGCTGCCAGCTCGGGACTCCAGGTTGCCAAAGTTGCTAATGGTTCGTCGCTGATTTCGAGCACCAACAAGGTAATCACCGTGAAGGTGAAGGCTGCCGACGCCAACGTGCCGGTTGAAGCTACTCTTACCGACACCTTCGGTGGTAACGCACTAAAGGTCACGGCAACCGCTGCTACCGCTGACGCATTCAACACTCTGTCGTTTGATTTCGGTGCGGCTACAACCGGTACCTACATTTCGAACTACAGCTACACCACGCTGTCACTCGTAATGGACCCAGCCAACGCAATCGCTGGAAACTACCACGACGACTGGGGTCAGGGCACTGCTAGCGCAACCAACAGCAAGGCTTACATCATTGACGACCTAACCTACACAGTGATAACCGGTGCAGACACCCCTCCAGGGCCAGACGTACCTCACCTACTCACATTTGAAACTGCTGACACACTAGGTTCACTAGCCGCTGGCGCTGCCAACGATGCAAAGTGGTCTGGTTCGTTCGGTAGTGGAGGATCAGGAATCGTTACTCCAACCGGATCAATGAAGCGCACCGGTAAGGCTTTGGAATTCAACAAAGTTGGTGGCGACGTTTGGACCGGTATGAACCTAGTTGAAGCACCGGCCGGAGAAGTCATTACGAGCAGCCTCTACAAGACTGTTAAGTTTGACTACTACTCTCCAGAGACAGTATTGACGCCAGTAACAATCAAGTTGGTTGCAACTGACAACAGTGCGGTGCTAGCAGCATTCAAGGCTAAGAAGGGCTGGCAGACATTCTCTGTCGACTTCGGAACCCTGAGCGGCGCAAACGGTGTATGGGACGCTAACAAGACCTACACGAAGCTAGTGCTATACCCGAACTTCTCGGAAGCTAACATCATGCCTACAGGTGTTGCCAACCCAGCGGTACCAATGGCTAGCAAGAAGTTCTTGATCGACAACGTGGCCTTCAACGGCTTCGCACTACCTACCAAGGTTGGAACCCCAAGCAAGTCGGGAACTGCCAAGGTTGGTCGTGTAATCACCGCTGCCGGAGTTACTCTGAACGGTAACCGTATCGTTCGAAGCTTCAAGTGGTACCGCTGCTCGGTGCAGGGTAAGAGCGTTAAGTACAGCGCTCCATCCTCATCGGACAGATGTTCAACCATTAGCGGTGCAACCGCCGCAACCTACACCTTGAAGAGTTCAGACAAGGGTAAGTACATCCGCGTTGCATTCGTGGGAACCACTGCAGCAGGAACCTACTACGCGCTAAGCACCTCAACTAGCAAAGTTAGCTAGAGCGTAAACAAGTAAAAAGGTTGGCCCCCAGGGATTCCTGGGGGCCAACCTTTTTTGCGCTATCTGATGAAGACTTCGCCTTGATTGTCCATCTTCCAAACACGCACGTAATCGATGTGCATCTGGCTCTGCGTCCAGTAAGTCCAGGCACCGCCAAAGTCGCCGGTGGCATTGTTGATAATCAGGAAGAACGGGTTGTTGAAGCTCCAGTACTGCGAGCGAATCGAAGTGCTGGTGAAGGTCTTAAACACGATGCCGTCAACGATGAGATCAATGCGGTTGGGGGTCCAGGCCATGGCGTAGGTGTGGAAATCGGCAGAGTAGTTAGCTCCGTTGTAACTGCCATAGTCGTAGGTGTGGTTTCCGCAGCACTGGTTAGCTACACCGTTGGTTGAGTAATGCAGTGCTCCCGAGTTCTTGTTTGGGGTGTTTCCGCCCTGCTCAGCGATGTCGATCTCGCCAGACTGAGGCCAGCCCACCGAGTTGATGTTTTCACCGAGCATCCAGAAGGCCGGCCAGTTACGCCCACCCGCTGGCATCTTGATACGCGTTTCGATGTAGCCATACTTGAAGGCAACCTTGCCCTGGGTGTCGAAGCGAGCGCTGGTGAATTGGCAACCCGACCAGGCTAGGCACTGCCCTTCAGAAGGGGCCGCGTTAACGCGCTTGGTGGTGATCACGGCGTTGCCGGCTTTGGTTCCGTCTAGAGCCACTGCCGATGGCAGATACCACTGCGGTTCGTTGTTGTGGCAGGTTCCTCCACCGTTTTCGTCTTCGTGACCACAGTAGCGAGCAGTCCAGTACTCAGGATTAATCGAAGAACCGGTTGCCCCGTAAAACTCTTCGCGCCAGAGTAGCGAGCCAATGTTGCGGCCGGCGACGGTTGGCTTGGCTGGCATGATCTCTTTCCAGAGCGCATACAGCTTCACGCTGGAGGTAAAGCGAATGGTTGCTCGGTCTGAGTATGCTTTCGCTCCCCTAGCAGACTTGGCCCAGCCGAGGAATGTGTAGCCCGCACGAGTGAAGGTTACCTTTGGCAGCTTGTAGGAGTGCGAGGTGGTTTTGATCACCTTGGACGAGCCGGTTGTTCCGTTTGGAATCAGAGTGATTTGATGCGTGCCGGTGGCGTTTGCAAAATCAGTCCCGGCTGGAACAGAGAGTGTTAGCGCCAGAACTAAAGCGGTGAGCAGACCAATGCGTCTCATGGTACTCCTAGAGATTTACAGCCGCACATGTCGCTAACTGAGCGACGCTTTATTCAAAACTACTTCACTTTAGTCGGATAAAGAACAATCCCGACGAAAACCAGTTTCGTCGGGATTGAAAGTTCTTGCCAGGGTTACTTCTTTTTCTTACCCTTAGCAGATGGCTTCTTGGCTAGGTTGCCGGCCTTGAAGACCGGTTGACCAACATAAACCTTTCCACCAACGGTGGTCATGGTTGCCGAACCAGCTAGCTGGTATCCGGCGTTCAGGTGGGCAGACACCTTGCCGCAGAAGTCACTGTCGTCAAAGCCGGTTAGGAACTTGTATGGCTTAGTGAATTCGTAGGTTGGAGCTGCAACTGCCTTAGCCGCAGGCTTTGCGGTTGCGCGAGCAACAGGCTTCCTAGCTGCTGGCTTCCTAGCAACTGGCTTCTTAGCAACAGGCTTCTTAGCAACAGGCTTCCTAGCAACTGGCTTCTTAGCAACAGGCTTCTTTGCGACAACCTTTTTGGCAACTGGCTTAGCCGCTGGCTTTTTGGCCACTGGCTTTGGAGCAACCTTCTTTGCTACCGGCTTTTTAGCCGCTGGCTTTGCGGTTGCGCGAGCAACAGGCTTCTTAGCTACTGGCTTTTTGGCCACTGGCTTAGAAACAGTTGCTTTCTTTGCGATTGGTTTCTTGGCAGCTGGCTTTGCGGCAGCTGGCTTCTTTTGAGTAGTCATACTTTAAGTTTTCACCCGTAACCCGCAAAAATCGTGGATTGAACCGAATGAATTTTTCTAAAACAGTCGGTTGTGCGAAGTATCTAATCCGCGCAATTCCTCGTAGTTCAAAACCAAACATTCGATTCCGCGGTCTTCGGCCAGGGTTCTCGCCTGGGGCTTTATCTCCTGAGCGGCAAAAACTCCGCGCACCGGGCGAAGCTGTGGGTCACGGTTCAAAAGTTCCAGGTAGCGCGTTAGTTGCTCAACGCCGTCGATGTCGCCTCGGCGCTTTAGCTCAATAGCCACCGTGGCACCGGATCCGTCTTTCGCCAAGATATCTACCGGCCCAATCGCGGTGAAATACTCACGACGAATTAGCGACGCATTTTCGTCCCAGACTTCGAGGTGTTCGGCGAGCAATTCTTGCAGGTGAGCTTCAACGCCGTCTTTGATAAGGCCTGGGTCTTCGCCGAGGTGGTGTTCGTGATCGTGCAGGATTTCGTGGATGAGCACGTAGAGGATGTCGGCGGTTTTCGCCTGGCTCACGCGCCAAACCTCGGTAACGCCTAGCGCCTTCTGCTCTTCGTCTGGTTCGCGCTTCGAAATGGTGCAGGGCGGGTTCATCCAGTTGAGCGGTTTATAGGAGCCGGTGTCGCTGTGAACCAAGATCGAGCCGTCGCCTTTGAGCATCAGGAGCCTGGTTGCTAGAGGCAGATGTGCCGATAGGCGTCCGGCGTAATCAACCGAACATCGGGCGATGACAACGCGCATTTACTTCTTGGGTGCCTTAGCGGTTGAACCTTCGATGGTTTCAATGCGATCGATTAGATGATTGAGAGCTTCGTCTTGCACGGTCAGGTGCTTCTGAATCTTTTTGGCCTCTTCCAAAATCGCACCGGCGTCGTCGTAGGTGGCAATCGCTCGCTTTTCACTTTCGTGCGCTTGGAGGTTTTGGCCCACGATGATCACGGGAAGCAGAACTAGTTGCAAAAACGTTTGCGCCACCCACGCCACAATAACTAGCTCGTTGCCGGAGGCGATTGCCGCTGGAAGGGAGATGAGGGTTAGAAGCACGAAGGCATAAGCGGCCCACATGCTTCCAACTTTTTTGGTGATGAACAGGCCGATGCGATCGTTTAGTGAAGTCTTATTGCCCTTTTGATGCGTTAGCTTTGGCGGAACAGATTTGCGCGCCTCAACGTGCGGGTGTTCCTGGTAGTCGTAATTAGCCTTTGGCATTTGCCTTGACGTTTGCATCGCCCGGAGCACCGGTCTTGCGATAGGTCACTTCAACCTTGGTTGCCAGTGGCTCGAGTGTTACCGAGCGAACCTTTATGTCGACCGTGTTTACGTTCAGGATGGCTTCAACTCGCTGCTTCAAAGATGCAGGATCGATGTCGGTTCCTTCTAGTGTGATCGAAAGCACAGAGTCGTCTTGGTCTCGGCGAAGGAAGTATTTCGAGTCAACGATTGCCATGACCAGAACCATGAATCCGGCATATTCGATTTTCTCCACGATGCTGAAGCCGGTTAGACCGATGATCAGACCGGAACCTAGACCAACCATTAGGTAGGCCATCGAAACCCACGACGCCGTGGACGAACGCAGGCGAATTACCGAAATAACGGCGAAGAGCGCAAAGCCAACGCCTAGTGAAAGCGTGTAAGAAGCTAGTGCACCGGTGAGCGCCCAGAGCGTGATGTTAATGGCGGCAATGGCGATGGCCATGTCGCGATCGCGGTGGCGGCGATAAAATAGAACGAAAGCCAAAAGCACCACCACGACGAGGTCGAGGGTGAGTGAGGCAAAGAATTCAAAAGGGTCTACTCGAAGCATGAAACAAGTCTAAACGAATGGTAAACAAAAGGTTTCCTCTGGCCTTAGCCATCACTAGCGTGGTTCTGGCCATCGCCACTTCGGTTTCGCTGATTTTCTTGCCCGGGGTTTTCTCTCCGGCTGCGGATAACTCGCCAACGCCTACTCAAACTCCCGCGCCAAAGCCGGTGGTTGACCAGCTGGCACGTATTTTTAACCCCAGTAAGATTTCGCAAACCTTCATCGAACTGCCCAAAAAAACCATTGCCAAGCTCAACAGCTACGACAACGACAAGTACGTGGCGGCTAAGTTCCGTATGGTCTACGACGGCACGCCAACCACCCAGATCAACGTTGGCATTCGCATTAAGGGAACCACCACCCGCTCTCGTCTGAACAACCTGTACTACCGGCCCTCGTTCAAGATTAAGTTCGACTGGGGTGTTGGTTACGAAAACCAGGCTCTATTTGGCAAGCGTTCGCTCACGTTCAACGCGTTCGCGCAGGACAACTCGCGCATGCACGAAACATACTCTTATATGGCTTACCGGGCGATGGACGTTCCTGCTCCTCGAACCGGCTACACCACCATTACTTTTGAGGGTAAAACTTTGCCCGATAAACCCAAACGCGGGCTCTACCTGGTGCTCGAATCTCAGGACGACGAGTTCTTCGCCGATCACTTCAAAGATGTCACTCAGCACGTTTACGAAAACAACCGCGAACTAAGCGATTTTGACAAAGCCAAAATTGGTGGAGACGTGGAGGTCAATACTTACTTCAAGGTGAAACAGGGCTGGAAGGCTTCGCCTAACCGGGACGATCTTCGCGCGCTGATGAGAGTGAGCAATCTAAAAGGCGCCAAATTCTGGGACGGTTTGGAGCCCGTTGTCGACCGCGAGCGCTTAGTGATGCTCTGGGCGGTAGATAACTTCACCGGCAACTGGGATACCTATTCCGGCCCGCTTCGAAATAACTTCACTTTCCGTTCGAACAGTCTGGGTAAATTCACTTTCGTTCCCTGGGGTACCGACCAATCTTTCGGAGAGAACCTGTTTAACGATCCCGGTGCCAGAGTTCGCTACCCCGGCTACGTTCTGCCGGTGAAAACCCACGACGATTTCTTCATCACGGTCGACAAACCCTGGACCGCCTATCCCGGAAGCTACACCTTTGCCTATTCGGCCGGAATTAGAGACATGGCGAAAATGGAGGGCTACCAAATCAGCCGCGGCAAGCTGTTTCAGAGATGTCTCTACTATGCGCCCTGCGCAACCCTCTACTTCCAAAGCCTCCAGAAGGTAACCGAGTGGGCGAAGGTTCAGGATTACCCAGCTCAAATGACCCAGACTAAAGCGCTGATCCAGAAGCACCTCAGCCCGTATCAGCAGCGTGAGGCCGACCGCACGATCAACTGGGTGCCCAAGCAGATTAAGCGAATCGACGCCGCTTTGAAACGTAACTGCAAATTCGATGATTTAGGCACAGTTACTACCTGCAAGGACACCAATGGCAAATGGTGACCTTAGGGTTATGGCCGCGTCCACAATCGTGGCAATCGCATTCGGTGTCTCCGCATTTTTTGTGCCAACCGCACCTCCGGCAGAGCTAAGCCAGCCAAAACCAACCGCCACCGCCTCAGCAGACCCAACAGTTCTCACCGACCTCAATCAGGTTTTTGATCCGTCGCAGATTAGCGAAATCAAAATCGACATCCCAAAAAAGTCGAAGAAGGTTTTGGAAAACAAAATGCGCGACGACTACGTGCCGGTCACTTTCCAAATCAAAATCGGCGAAAAATCGTCCCCGGTTATGAACATCGGGCTAAAGATCAAGGGAACCACCTCCCGCCAAGCCATCACCACCACCTGGGCCTACAGCAGCTTCAAGCTGAAGTTCAACTTTGGCGACGGAAACAAAAACCAAACGCTGCTGGGGAAGAAAAGCCTCACCCTCAACGCCATGAACCAAGACTCGTCGAAGCTTCACGAGACCTTCGCCTACGAGGCTTATCGCGCCAACGGTGTACCGGCTTCGAAAACCGGTTACGCTCACCTGACCCTCAGTAAAAACATCCCGAAACCAGATCGCGGTCTCTACCTGGTTCTCGAATCCTTAGACGACGAATTCCTCGCCGAGAACTTCACCGACATCACCCAACACCTTTACGAGAACAACACCAACTTCAACGAAATCTACCCGGGCAACGTGGGTGAGAACGTTAATGAAGACGCCCGCTTCAACATCAAAGAGGGCTGGAAGGCCACCTCGAATCGAAGCGACCTTCGCTCATTTGCCAAAGGAATCCAAAAAAGTGGCAAAAAACTTTGGGATTACCTAGAAACCAACAGCGACCGCGACAAACTAATCTCGCTTTTCGCCGTGGATAATTTCACCGGCGGCTGGGACACCTATTCCGGCCCGCTGATCAACAACTACCACCTGCGCTTCAGCAACCAAGGCGTTATGACCATGATCCCGTGGGGTCTCGATAACACCTGGGGTGAAAACTGGTTCAACGACGGCAAGAGCACCAGGTGGGTAAAAAGCTATAAAGCGCCAAGCAAAGCCCACGACGATTACTTCTTCCCCGTCGACAAACCAACCGCCGCATTTCCCGGCAGCTTTTTGATCGCCTACGGAGCCGGCGTTACCGACTCAAAGAAGATGACCAACTACCAACTAGGACGCGGCCAACTGTTCCGCAAGTGACTCATCTAATCCCCTTTCAAAACCCTCTACTTCCAGAAACTGCAGCAGGTGAGCCAGTGGGCCACCGACACCAACCTC
>CALPUC020000031.1 GCA_943326655.2 Rhodoluna limnophila | reverse complement strand
CGATTCATAACCCGAAGATGAATTACCGCTTTTACATCAAGTTGGCCGATGGCAATGTGCTTTGGTACAACACGCAAGGTCTTTCGGTTTTGAACCAGCCAGACACCTTAGATTTCCGCCTCAACACTTTCTCCAGCGCTCCGGCCTGGGGTAAGGCGGCGATCATGTATCAAATCTTCCCTGACCGCTTTGCTCGTTCGGCCAAAGCCGATGCGCACAAGACGCCGAAGTGGGCTATCGCCAAAAACTGGGGAGACGAAGTAATCGGCCAGGGCCCAGGCACCAGCGAGCAGTTTTTCGGCGGAGACCTCTGGGGAGTGATTGAGCACCTCGATCACTTGAAATCGCTCGGCGTGAACCTGCTCTACCTAACCCCAATTTTTCCGGCTCGTTCCAACCATCGCTACGACGCATCTTCGTTCCACGAGGTCGACCCGCTGCTCGGCGGCGACGAGGCCTTTGTGGCACTCATTTCGGCCGCTCACAAGCTGGGCATGAAGGTCATGGGCGATCTAACCTCTAATCACTCCGGAGTTGGCCACGAATGGTTCCAGGCTTCGTTCAAAAAGCCAAAGGCTGCCGAGAGCGACTTCTATTACTTCTCGGAAAAGAACACCAAATACGATTCGTGGTTCGGCGTTCCATCTCTCCCAAAATTCAACTGGAATTCCAAAGAACTCCGCAGGCGGTTCATTCAGGGTCCGAAATCAGTGGTGGCTCGCTGGCTTAGAAAGCCATTCCACATGGACGGCTGGCGCATCGACGTTGCCAACATGACCGGCCGAATCCGCGACGAAGACATGTATCTAGAGGTAGCTCAGGTGATTCGCCAAACCATGGTGACCGAAAACCCACACACCCTGATGCTCGGCGAATACACCGGCGATGCCGCCTACGAAGTGCAGGGCGACGGCTGGCAAGGAGCCATGACCTACTCGAATTTCACCAAGCCGGTTTGGCGCTGGTTCTACAACAAGAACGCCAAGGGCGCACCTGGTTTCATGACGGGGGACGGCAATGTTCAGGCCGATGGTGAGGATCTGGTCACCAGTTACACCCAGTTCATCGCGGCCTTCCCGTGGCACGTGAGGCTTCACAACATGAACCCGCTAGACACCCACGACATCCCTCGCTTCAAGACTTTCACCATCAAAGGTGCCCAGAAGGTGGCCGCTGCCATGCAGTTCACTTTCCCAGGCATTCCGGTTATCTGGGCCGGCGACGAATTTGGCCTAGACGGATTCAACGGCGAAAACTCACGAACCCCGATGCCTTGGAATAACGAGCGAAAGCACGACAAGTCGATGCTGCCGATCTATCAGCAGCTAACCAAAGTGCGCAAAGAGAACTCCGCTCTAAACGCCGGTTCGATGCGCTTTATCTATGCCAGCACCGAGGCCGTGGTTTACGTGCGCGAAGACTCGAAGCAGAGCGTCGTAGTTTGTGTAACGAGGGGTAAAGACGAGAACATTCTGATTCCGAAAGACGCCGTGCCTAACCTGGCCAAAGCAACAAATGTTTTTGGCGGGGGAGAAATTGTTGTCCAGGGTTCGATGTTGAAACTGCCCGCTTCGGCACTCAGCGCCAACATATGGAGTTTGCGAAGCACTCGCGGTTAGTGATAATCTCTTCTGGTGTCTGGCGCCCTAAAGCGCCGTTCAATCCGCCCCGATAGCTCAGTGGTAGAGCACTTCCATGGTAAGGAAGGGGTCGACAGTTCAATCCTGTCTCGGGGCTCTGCGGCGGGGTAGCTCAGGTGGTTAGAGCACACGACTCATAATCGTGGGGTCGCGGGTTCGAGTCCCGCCTCCGCTACTAGCAGCACATACCTACCCTGATTCCCCCTCTGGCAAGTAATCTTGTGATGTGGTCAATCCAAATATCGAGGGCAAGAAATATCCCGCAACCGCGCCTTACCTGGTCGGTCGAGAGAAAATCCGCGAATTCGCCCACGCGGTAATGTCTACTAACCCGGTGAACCTAGATCTAGCCGCCGCCCAGTCTGCCGGCTACGAAGACCTGGTTGCCCCGCCAACTTTCGCCGTGGTGATTCAGGAGCGCTCGCTCACTACCGTGCTTTCAGACCCGGAAGCCGACATCGACTTCAGCCGAGTAGTTCACGGCGACCAACGCTTCGTGCACGTTCGCCCAATCGTTGCCGGCGACGAACTAACCAGCACCCTAAAAGTGGCCAGCGTGAAATCGCTCGGCGGCCACTCGATGGTGACCTTCGAAACCGAAATCTTCGACGTAAACGGCGAGCTCGTCTCAACGGCTTTCTCGACTCTCGTGGTTAGGGGAGACGAATGACCCACATCAACATCAGCGCCCTCGAGGTTGGCCAGGAGATTGGCAGTCGAGAGTTCTTGCTCACCCGCGACTCACTGGTTCGCTACGCCGGAGCCTCTGGCGATTTCAACCCAATTCATTACCGCGACGACTTCGCCCAAAGCGTTGGCCTAGCCGGCGTGCTTGCCCACGGCATGCTGACCATGGGCGTTGCCGTGCAGTTGGCCGCTAACTGGGTGGGCGACTCCGGCAAAGTGATCGACTACGGCGTGCGTTTCACCAAGCCGGTTTTTGTTGACGCCAAAGACGGAGCAGTTGTGGTCGTCAGTGGAAAAGTCGGGGAAATCGATACCGAAAATGGCATTGTGCGAATCGACCTCAGCGTTGTTTACAACGAAACCACCGTGCTCGGCAAAGCTCAAGCCAAGGTTCGCCTCTAGCCGATGCTTTCACTTCGCGAAGTAACCACAATGCGAGTCGGCGGCAGCCCGGCCTCGCTGGTTGCTCCGCAAACTAGCGACGAGCTAATCGCCGAATGCCTCAAAGTTTGGGCAACCGGAGAAGACTGGCTGATTCTCGGTGGCGGCAGCAACATCGTGGCAGCCGACGAACTTCCGCTACTCAACGTCATCAAAGTTGAAACCAAAGGCATCCAAATCGACGAAACCCCTACCGGCGCAGTAATCCGCGTGCAGGCCGGTGAAGACTGGGACGAATTCGTGGCCCACACCGTTGCTGCCGGCCTCAGCGGCATCGAGGCGATGAGCGGAATCCCTGGCACGGTTGGCGCAAGCCCAGTTCAAAACGTCGGTGCCTACGGGCAGGAAGTCGCCGACGTTCTCACTCGCCTCGAGTTCCTCGACTATGAAACGGGTAACACCGAAATCCTCGAGAACAAAGATCTCGCTTTCGGCTACCGCGACAGCATCTTCAAACACGGCAAGGTTGGCGTGATTATCTGGGTCGAGTTCAAACTAGTTTCCAGCGCTCACACTCACAAAACCGAGCGACTCATTGAAGCCCTCGGCCCTGCGGAGGAAACCCCGCTCGAGGTGCGAAAGCGCGTGCTGGCACTTCGCGCCCAGAAGGGAATGGTGCTCAACGAACCAGACCACGACACCTGGTCTTGCGGATCGTTCTTCACCAACCCAATCGTTTCCAGAGCCTTCGCAACCACGGTTACTCCCGATTGCCCCAACTGGGAAACCGCCAACGAGGACGAACTAAAGCTAAGCGCCGCGTGGCTCATTGAAAAAGCCGGTGTAGGAAAAGGGTTCTCACTATCTTCGTCCAAGGCAGCCACCTCAACCAAGCACAGCCTCGCCATCACCAACCGCGGTGATGCCACTTCGGCCGAAATCGTAGAATTGGCAAAGTTCATTCAGACTAGTGTTTCTAATCGCTTCGGCATCAACCTGGTGCCGGAACCCAACCTGATCGGATTCTAAAGATGGCTCGCAGCATTCACCCAACTAAAGAGAAACTCATCGAGACGATGATTTCACTTATGGATGAACATGCTCTGGCTTCGATCCTGGTCGACGACGTTCTTCGCGAATCAAATATTTCCAAAGGTTCGCTCTATCACCACTTTGAAAACTTCGACGACCTGGTGGAGGCTGCCCTTATCGCCCGATTCGCCGCCGGTGTTGATAGCTCCATCTACCTTGTTTCCGAAGCGGTCAACGGAGCTAAGTCATCTGAGGAATTGCTCGAGAAAATCGTCCTAGTAACTTCCGCCACTCAGGGGCGCACTCGCAGCAAATTCCGTCTCGAGCGAGCACGGGTAATCGGCCTGAGCGTTAACTCACCGAAACTTCTTGAAAGCCTTGAGCGTGAACAGTACCGACTAACCACCGCGATGGCCGACATCGTTCGTGAGGGTCAGGAAAAGGGTTGGGTTTCCAAAGCGTTCGACGCTAAAACCATTGCCGTGTTTCTTCAGGCCTACACCCTTGGTCGGGTAATCGACGACGTTGCCGGCAAAGAGCAACAGATCGATTCGAACGACTGGAACAACGTCGTAAACACCGCCATAAAGGCGCTTCTTACCCCTAGCTAAAAAGCTTTTGCAGGCGCTGGATGCCTTCGAGGAGAGCTTCGTCGCCAAGCGCGTAACTCATTCGCACGTAACCGGAAGGCCCAAACGCTTCACCGGGAACCAGCGCCACCTCGGCTGCATCCAGGATGTAGTCGCAGAGTTCCAGCGAGGTGTTGATCAGCTTGCCACCCCACTCGCGACCCAAGAGCCCGCGAACGTCAGAGTAAACATAGAAAGCACCTTCTGGCATTGGAGCTACCCAGCCAGGAATCTTGTTGAGTTCACTAACCGCCACCTTACGACGACGATCAAACGCGGCCAACATCGCCAACACTTCATCCTGCGGACCATTCAGCGCAGCAATAGCAGCGCGCTGCGAAATGTTGGAAACGTTTGAGGTTAGGTGAGATTGCAGGTTTGCGGCAGCCTTCATGGCATCGGCCGGCCCAACCATCCATCCCAATCGCCAACCGGTCATGGCAAAACTCTTCGCAACACCGTTCACCAAAATGGTGGTGTCAATCATCTCCGGCACAACCTCGGTAACCGAGTAAGCCTTCACTCCGTCGTAAACCACATTCTGGTAAATCTCATCCGAGACAATCCAAACACCGTGAGCCAAAGCCCACTGCCCAATGGCCTCAACCTCTGAGCGCGTGTAAACCGAACCGGTTGGGTTCGAAGGCGAGCACAACAGCATCGCCTTGGTTTTAGAAGTGCGAGCCGCCTCTAACTGCGAAACAGTGACCTTATAGTTCTGATCCGCTCCCGCAAAAACCTCAACGGTAACACCACCGGCCAAAGCGATCGCCTCAGGGTAGGTAGTCCAGTATGGCGAAGGAAGAATCACTTCATCGCCCTCGTTCACAATCGCCTGGAACGCCTGGTAAACCGCCTGCTTTCCGCCGTTGGTCACAACCACCTGCGAAGCCGGGTAAGAAGTTCCCGAGTCGGCCAAAGTCTTAGCAACAATCGCCTCACGAAGCTCAGGCAAACCAATCGCCGGCGTGTAGCGGTGATTCTTCGGATCAAGCACAGCCAAGCCAGCAGCAGCCACGATGTGCGCCGGGGTAGGGAAGTCAGGTTCACCGGCCGCGTAGGAAATAACCGGACGACCTGCCGCCTGCAAAGCCTTAGCCTTAGCATCCACCTTCAAAGTGGCAGATTCAGCAATAGCAGCAATTTTCTTCGAGATGCGTTCACTCATGCCTTCAAGCCTACAATCTCAGGCCCTCACCCCGCCGAGCCAGAAAAGAGCAAACTCAGTCTATGTATTAAATTTTGGTAAACCACTATGTTCGCTCCTGCGTACAGGAGTAATCTTTCGATAACACCTACAGGGGAAGGAAGCATCATGCTTCGCAAACTAGTTTCGGCCATTATCGTTCTCGCACTCTCCTCAATAGGTCTGAGTGCAGTTTCCCCAGCCCAAGCGGCGGGCACGTTCTCGCCCGTAGTCACGCTGCCAAACAACAGTGAGGGCGCCTCTATCCCGATAGGCGATGACGCGCTACTAAGGGTTTGGCAGGGCTCCGATGACAACGGCACTTACCTTAAAACGGGAATTCTTCGCAGCGACGGCACTTGGAGCGTTCAAGAGGATCTGGCATCAGGCTCCACATCAAGTTCTTTCATGCTTAACGGCAAAAACAGCTGGATCGTAGACAAAGAGGGAACAATCGCTGTCAGCTGGATTCAATCAACTAGAAATGACTCAGTCACCACATCTGCAAGCTACATCGCCTACACCGAAAATGGAATCGATTGGTCTGCTCCAGTACAAGTTTTTGCACCAAGAACTTCAACTGGAAGTTCTATGTCCTGCATGATGTTTTATAGCTGTGGTTACAGCTCTCTCCAATTGTCGATTGATTCAAAGGGCATAATGGCGGCAATTGCCCACTATAGGGACAGTGGCAACTGGAGTCTGGTCGTTTCAACTGCTCGCGACGGCATTAATTGGAGCGCACCAACCCAACTAGAAACAGGGTCTGGTTATGGCGGCTACTCTCTGAACCTCGCTCCACTAGATGCTGGCGGTTTCATAGCAGTTTGGCCAACTAGTGGCCAAGCACCGAGTTTCAAGTTTTCAACGATGTCACCGAAAACTTTCAACTTTTGGCAGCGACCAAAAGTGCTGGGTTCCGCCCAGAGTTTAAACAGTGCTCCGCTTTTGATGCAAACCGGTCTAACGCATTTGAGCCTTTTCTATATGACGGGAAACCCGGCTCCGGTGCTCAATCAGCAGGTTTACGACTTAACTTCGAAAACCTGGGGTGCACCAACGGCAATACTTACTGCACCCTGGGATTTGATCGATTCATCTCTTCAGATATCAATGGGAAAAAACTGGCAAGGGGCCATTGGAGTTGGGCTAGTTCGCAATGGAGCTCAGGAAGCGCAAGCTTATATCGTGGAACTCAACAACTCAGTTCCTTCCGAGGCCAAGTTAGTTAAATCAGTCGCGGAACAAGCGATGACAATCGACGCAATTCGAGTTAACTTCGATGATTCGATCACCATGATGATGAGCGGGTCTAACCGTCCTGCAAATATCATGAACTTCAAAGCTGGCGTTCAGATAAGCGACGAGAATATTCCAAATACTCCAGGAATCCAGGTATACGGATTTTCAGTATCTGTTTCTCCGAGTGGAAACTTCTTCATCGCTGGCAATGTGAACCTAGGTACGAGTTTTATCTATGAAGGCATCGTCTACCGCGCTGCAAGTGCTCCGATTCCAGTGGGCGATCTCAAACTAACCGGTACAGCAAAGGTAGGCCAGACAGTAATCTCGAAGATTCCTACGTTCACCGGTGTTAGCAATATCGGGACCACCCGAATCCAGTGGTACAGCTGCACCACCAAGGTTGCAACCGTTCAGACGACCGTTCCTGTTACCTGTGCTGTGATTGCTAAGGCAACCGCACTGAAGTTCAAGGTAACCGCGAAGCAGAAGAACAAGTACCTCGGCGTTGCCGTGAGTAACACCAACGCGGTTGGGACAGCCACGCTGTTTTCAACGCTCTCCGCAAAGACTAAATAGATAAAGGGCAACTAATGATTCGCAAACTGATTTCTGCCATCGTCATCTTCGCTCTCGCCACAATTGGCTTGAGTCAAGCTTCACCTGCTGCTGCTGCCGGCACGTTTTCCCCTGCCGTTGCTTCTTCGATGGACCCCAACACTCTAATTGTGGTTCCCGGAACTGATCAATTCGCGATCATGTTTTATACGACTAACGAATCAAATGTCGGCTATTTGAAATCAGCTCACCTAAATCTTGACGGCTCTGTTACGGACGTCACTGTTATCGCCTCCGGCGCCAACAGTTCGTTTTGGCTCACACAGGACTCAGTCGTTGGTGACCTCAACTCAAATGGCATACTCGCCACTTGGGTTCGAAATACCTACACCCAAGCATCTGGGATGAATCCTGGCTCTACAGAACACGGTGTTTATTCAGCATTCACCGACGATGGGGTTGAATGGTCCGTCCCAGTGCAAGCTTTTGATTCTTTCTCGTACAGCAACAACGACGACATATGTGGCTTCGTGAATATGGGTTTCTGTGGCTATGGAAACCTAAAGATTGCCCAGGATTCAAACGGTGTGCTCGTAATGGCTATTACTCGTCATTACGGAACTAGCGTTATAACGAAGATCAAAACAAGTATCGACGGAACTAATTGGGGCACCGAAAGCGACTTGAGTACGGTTGCCAACAATGTTTACCTACAGGAACTTACAGCTCTCGTCGAGGGAGGCTTTATTGCCTTTTTCTCAGGAACAGTGAATGGCACAAGCTCTGTTTACTACTCGCGCTCCCTTAGTGTGAGGCCAGGTTTTTGGACAGCACCAAAGGTCATTGTTGGCGGGAACTTTGATAACCTCACCTTCACCCCAACCGGAGCTGGAAAATACAGTCTGCTGTATTTCGGCAACACCAATGACACAACGAATCTTTACCGTAAGGTCTTCGATACCAAGACCAAAACCTGGTCTTCTCAGGAGACTCTGAACACTGCTCCGACATGGCTCGCCCCAGGTACCGACCTGGTTTCAAGCCGGGGTAACCGTGTTTCCTACATTTATGGGGTCTCCAT
>CALPUC020000030.1 GCA_943326655.2 Rhodoluna limnophila | reverse complement strand
TCTTTTGCAGACACGTGCACGATACCGTTGGCGTCGATGTCGAAGGTTACTTCGATCTGTGGAACACCGCGTGGTGCCGGTGCGATTCCGGTTAGGTCAAAGTTTCCTAGCGACTTGTTGTCGCGCGTGAACTCACGCTCTCCCTGGAACACGTTGATGGTTACCGATGGCTGAGAGTCTTCAGCGGTGGTGAAGGTTTCCGAACGCTTGGTTGGGATTGCGGTGTTGCGCTCGATCAATCGGGTCATGATGCCACCCTTGGTTTCGATACCAAGGCTTAGCGGAGTCACGTCGATTAGCAGAACGTCTTTACGCTCACCCTTTAGAACACCAGCTTGCAAGCTAGCTCCAACGGCAACAACCTCATCTGGGTTTACACCCTTGTTTGGCTCCTTGCCACCGGTTAGCGACTTCACTAGCTCAGTTACCGCAGGCATACGAGTTGATCCACCAACTAGGACGACGTGCGCGATGTCGCCAACTTTTACGCCGGCTTCCTTGATTACGTCTGCGAATGGCTTCTTGGTGCGTGCCAATAGATCAGCGGTCATCTGCTCAAACTGGGCGCGAGTTAGAGTCTCGTCGAGGTTGGCAGGTCCGTTCTCGGTTAGCGACAGGTATGGAAGCTGGATGTTCGCGGTCATCGACTGCGACAGTTCCTTCTTGGCCTGTTCGGCTGCTTCCTTCAGACGCTGTAGAGCGATCTTGTCTTTCGACACATCTACTCCGGTGGTGTCCTTGAACTTCTTCACAAGGTAGTTCACGATTTCCTGGTCCCAGTCGTCGCCGCCGAGGCGGTTGTCGCCCGAGGTGGAACGAACCTGAATGGTCGAGAATTCGTCGTCTTTTCCTACTTCTAGTAGCGATACGTCGAAGGTTCCTCCACCTAGGTCGAATACCAGGATGAGTTCGTCTTCTTTACCCTTGTCGAGACCGTAGGCCAGTGCGGCTGCGGTTGGCTCGTTGATGATTCGTAGAACGTTTAGTCCGGCGATTTCACCGGCGTCTTTGGTTGCCTGACGCTCGGCGTCGTTGAAGTAGGCCGGAACGGTGATTACCGCGTCGGTTACTGCTTCACCCAGGTAGGTCTCTGCGTCGCGCTTTAGCTTGGCCAAGATTCGTGCCGAGATTTCCTGAGGGGTGTATTTCTTGTCGTCTACCTTGAAGGTCCAGTCGGTTCCCATGTGACGCTTCACCGATGCGATGGTGCGATCTACGTTGGTTACTGCCTGACGCTTGGCGGTTTCACCGACGAGCACTTCGCCGTCTTTGGTGAACGCAACCACCGACGGGGTGGTGCGGAAGCCTTCTGCGTTAGCGATTACGGTGGGCTCTCCACCTTCCAGCACGCTAACCGCGCTGTTGGTGGTGCCGAGGTCGATGCCTACTGCACGTGCCATATGTGTTTCTCCTTGTTTGTATCGCCCGAAGGCGATCTTTCGATTTAGCTACTCAAAGTTGAGTGGCATTGACTCAAGTTTTGCAAACTCCAGTGACATTGTCAAGAGAGAAACCTGAAAGTTGAGTGTGAATGACTCAAGTTTATTTCGTTATCTAAAACGAACTAAAAGTTTAGAAACTTGGGTGAAAACGGATTTAGGCTTTAGCCATGACTTATGCACAGGCGCCGAAGCAATCGAAACGAACCACGTTCTCTTGGGCGCTCTGGGACTGGGCCGAACAGCCTTACCCAACCCTGATGCAGACCTTCATCTTCCCGGTCTACCTAACCGGCACAGTAGCTGCCGGAATCAAAAACGCCGACCAGATGCTCGGTTGGGCCACCGCCATCGCCGGAATCTTGTTAGCCCTAATCGCACCGGTTCTCGGCCGTCGCTCAGATCAGAATGGTCGCCGCAAGTTTTGGCTCCTGGTAAACACCGCCATCCTGATAGTCGTCACCGCATCGGCTTTCTTCGTTGAACCAAAACCGGAATACTTCCTATTCGGTCTTGTGCTCTATGGAATCGGTTCGGTTATTCAAGAGTCGGCTTTCATTAACTACTACGCGATGCTCAAAGGCGTTACCACCGAAAGCAACATCGGACGAATTTCCGGCTACGCCTGGGGTCTTGGCTACATCGGTGGAATCATCCTGCTTCTAATCTCACTGGTTGGCTTTGTGCTCCCAGACAACCCGCTATTCGGCATCGGCAAAGAGAACGCGATCCACATCCGAACCATCTTCCTATTCGCCTCGGCCTGGATTCTGGTCTTCACCATTCCGCTACTGCTCTGGGTTCCTGAGATTGAGAAAAAGGCGAACGCTCGTAAAGAATCGATCCTGGCTTCCTATAAAGGCGTCTTCCAGCAACTAAAGACCCTGCGTAAGCAAGCACCGGAAACCTTCAAGTTCCTAATCTCGAGCGCTGTCTACCGAGACGGCCTCTCCGGTGTCTTCACGTTCGGCGCAGTGCTGGGAACCCTGGCCTTCGGCTTCGACACCACCTCGATCATCTTCTACGGAATCGGTGCGAACATCATCGCCGCAATCGGAGCCGCAATCGGCGGCCGACTAGACGACATCTACGGTTCGAGAGCGGTAATCCTAGGTTCCCTCATCGGCCTTATCGCTGGAGCGATTGCACTGTTCCTACTTAGAGATCTGGGTCAGATCACCTACTGGATCTTCGGCCTACTGCTAACCCTCTTCGTGGGCCCAGCACAGGCCTCCAGCCGAACCTTCGTTTCACGCTTCACCCCGAACGGACGTGAGGGAGAAGTATTCGGTCTCTATCAAACCACCGGCCGCGCCATCAGCTTCCTCTCGGGCACCATGTGGGCAACCTCAATCGCAGTTGCATCCATGTTCCTAGGTGAAGGAAACAACACCATCTACGGCATCTGGGGAATCGTCATCATCCTGATCGTGGGAGCGTTCCTACTCTCCCGTGTTCACCCGAACCCTAAGGTTCTCGACGCGGCTGAATAGCCCAATTATTTGGCGGTTAGCTCAAACGTTTGAGGCTCTGCGCCCTCGAACTCAAAGGTAAATGAGATGGTGTCGCCGGGCATGATCGGTTTTGCCAGCTTGGTGAGCGTGATGTGCTTTTTCGATTCGTCTAGCGGTAATTCTTGACCCACGTGAATCTCTACGCCATCCTCAAGTATTTCCTCACTGGAGCCTGAGCCTTTCATAACCTTGACCGTGCCGGCAGCATCGGTAGTTCCGCCGATAAGCGTCACGGTGCGATCCGCCCGGCTGGTGATGACTGCATAAACTCGAGCCTCGGTTTCTCCGGCGGTGACGTAAGCGTTTTCGATAATGATGCCGGTTTTCGGAAGTTCGTTGGTTGCTTCCGGTGCACAACCGCTTAAGGACAGAGCGGCAAAAAGAACTGCGAAAATGGCGATGAATTTCTTCATTTTGTTTCCTTAGCTACTGATTACTGTTCTAGGGGTTCGTTACCCACGTCGGTGCGATAGAAGTTCATAAACGAACGAGACGCGGTTGGCCCTCGTTGTCCCTGATAGCGGTTGTTGTATTTTTCGCTGCCGTAGGGAGTTTCGCTCGGGCTGGAAAGTTGGAAGAAGCAAAGCTGCCCGACCTTCATTCCTGGCCACAACTTGATTGGCAGGTTCGAGACGTTTGCTAGCTCAAGAGTTACGTGACCCTTGAAACCAGGATCAACGAAACCCGCGGTGGAGTGGGTCATTAGCCCGAGGCGTCCGAGTGAAGACTTTCCCTCGAGGCGGGCGGCAATGTTGTCTGGCAAAGTTACAAACTCGTAGGTTGAGCCGAGCACGAATTCACCAGGGTGAAGAATGAATGCTTCCTTAGGGTCGACTTCAATCAGCTGGGTTAGATCGCTCTGGTCTTCGGCAGGGTCGATGTAGGCGTACTTGTGATTATCAAACAGACGGAAGAAGCGGTCGAGGCGCACATCGAAACTTGAAGGCTGGAGCAGGCTCATTTCGAGTGGCTCTAGGCCGATCTGGCCGGCTTCGATGGATGCGCGGATATCGCGGTCTGACATAAGCATGGTTACAGATTACCAATCGGATTTCGTTAGAAAAGCCCGTTGTAGTTTGGGCTCGCGGTTTCAGCCATGAAGCGCTGCACGTGGGGATCGATCATCACATCTCGCAACGTGATTGGGGCGGTTAGGTAGAGACCCTCTAGCGAGCGCACGCGGCTCAGAGCCACATATGTTTGCCCTGCCGAGAAGGCATTGCCACCGAGTTCGATAACAACCTCGTCGTAGGTCATTCCCTGAGACTTGTGCACGGTAACCGACCACGCGAGGCGAAGCGGTAGCTGGTGGAATTCGGCCACGGTTTCTGGAACCAGCACCTCTTTGATTCGCTGAGTGTTTTCGTCGAATACTTCGTCGAGCTGGTATTTGATCTTCTCCCAGGTGGAAAGGTGAACGTCGAACACTTCGGTGTCGACTTCTACCTTGACGTGATTGTGAGCGACAATTTCGGTGATGTGACCAATCGTTCCATTCACCCAGCGACGAGCGTAGGCACCGTCTTTCGCCTGGTTCTGGTCGTCGTTTTTGATGAACATCACCTGAGCGCCAACTTTTAGTTCAAGGGTGGTGTCGGCCGGAGGGTTTGCCCCGAAATCAGAGAGCTTTCCAACCGGAACGTTGGCTTCGAAGAACTTGGTGATTCCGGGGGTATTGGCAAGGCGGCTGGAGTTGTAGTTATTCACTTTGGCGTTAATGCCAGACAGGCGGATTGCGTCCTGGTTTTCAGGGTAGCGATTGCCGGCCTGATTTAGGGTGTCTAGCATCTCCTGAGTTACGCTGCCGTCGCGGATGGCGTTCAGAATCTCGATGAACTTATCGTCGTGCTGGCGGAAGTTCTCGTTTAGTTCATATCGGAGTAGTTTCGATTCGCTCCAAACCTTCGCGTCGAAGAACCAGTCTGAGCGGTAGTTTTCCTTCAAATAGTCGTAGCCTTCAACACCAGGCTTAACGGCAATCGGTGGCAGCTGATAAGGGTCGCCAAACATAACCACCTGAACTCCGCCGAACGGGCCTTTGTTCTTTCCCCTAGCGGTTCGAAGCATGGTGTCCATGCCGTCCATCAGATCGGCACTAACCATCGAGATCTCGTCGATCACCACAATGTCCAAGGAACGCAGCGCGTCTCGGGTTCTGCCGTAAAGATGTTTGTGAAGAGGCTGGATGCCGAGCACACCGTTTGGTGGAATGCCGAAGAACGAGTGGATGGTTTGCCCACCAACGTTGTAGGCGGCAACACCGGTTGGGGCAACCACGGCCACGTTCTTCTTGGTATTTGTAACAAAGTGGTTCAGCAGGGTTGACTTACCCGTGCCAGCGCGACCGGTCACGAAAATGTGGTCGTGCTCGTTTTCCAAAAATTCGAACAGGGCGAGCTGCTCCTTGGATAGTGAAATATCAAAAGTCATCGTTGTTCCCCGTCGCGCTTTGCCAGTTTCGCCAGCATCTCGTTGTAGTCGTCTACGTCTTTATTACCAGCCCGGTCTGACGCTCGGTCTAAACGCTTGGCGTCTCTGGCATCTGATCTAAACCATTGGATGGAAACGATAATCGTAAGCACAGCCGCTGGTATTTCCCCGATACCCCACGCTATAGCGCCACCCGTTTGTTGGTCGGCGATTGGAGATTCTCCCCAGGTGCGGCCCATTGCGCCATACCAGTCGGCCAACAGCAGCCCTTCACCGCTCATCAGCGATAGCCCGAAGAACGCGTGGAACGCGAGCGTGCCAATAAGTAGCATCAACTTCAACAGTGGCTGAAGCTTTGTCGGGCCTGGGTCGACACCAATTACAGCCTGCACAAACAGATAGCCCGTGATCAAGAAGTGCACGATCATCCACTGGTGCCCGAGGTGGTCTCTGGTAGACCAAGCGAACAGCGGGGTGAAGTAAAATATGACCAATGAGGCGGCGAAGTTGATGGCCGCAAAAATCGGGTGAGAGACCAGTTTCGCCCAAGGGGTGTGAACCGCCCAAAGCACCCATTCGCGAAGACCCCTCGAATCGTCCTTGCGGGCTTCACTAGCCCTGAGTAGAAGTGTTACCGGAGCGCCGGGCACCAGGAACACCGGTACCCCCATGGTGAGAATCATGTGAGCCAGCATGTGCACCGAGAACAGGTACTGCTCGTAAACGTTCAGCGGGCCGCAGGTAATCCAGAGCAGTAGACCCATGCCGAGTAACCAGCTGATGGTTCGGCCAATTGGCCACTCGTCGCCGCGCTTTTTGAGACGGTAAACCCCAAATAGGTAGAGAGCCGTGGCCGCCACCACAATAACCAGCCAAACCAGGTCGATTTTGTATGAGGTAAACCAACGTTCCAAGGTGAGCTCGGGCGGAAGCGGGGAGCCGGTAAGTATTACCGCGGGAGAGCCGGAATCATCAAGCGTCAGGCCACTCGAGGGCGCAGCAGAGTGGCTGAGGCTCGAGCCCAAACCAAACGCTGAGCCCATTAGGGCAAGCTCAACAACTGCTAGTGACACAAATGACGCTTTGGACGACGTTGCTCGATTGAGGATTCTGGTTCGATACCAGGCGCCAAATAACCCGAGCGCCAAAAGTATGCCGACCTTTACCAGTGCCAGAATTCCCCAGTCGCTGAACAAATACTTCCACTCAACAATCCTCAGAGCTGCCGAGGCAACGCCACTCACCGCGGTTAGGCCAAAGGCGAATAGTGCGAGAGTCGAATAGCGTCTTGCCAAAACCATCCAGTTCCCACCCGCCGAAACTTGGAAACCGAGTTCGATCAGGCCACCAACCCAAACCACAACGGCCACCAGGTGAATACCCATCGCGTTCACCGCCATGTCGTGCCCGGCAGGTCCCGCAGCATGGCCGATCACTGCAAGTGGCACCAGAGCGGCCAGACCTAAAACGGCGAGGAACAGAGTTGAGCGAAGTGATGAAAAAGATAGAGCGAAAAGGCTAAGCGCAGCGGCGGCTAAAACGTTTAGAGAAAGAGCTTGCCCGAGAGCTACTTGAGAGAGGAACATCCACAGCCCAGCTCCGAAAGATTCATTGAGGGAGAGCGGAGAACCGGTGACCCATAAATAGGTGAGCAAGATGTGTGCGGCGCCGGAAATCGTCCAGGCTATGGCAGCGTATGAAACTCTTCTCAACGACCGCGCGAGGGAGTCGGATTTTTCTGAAAACGCCCAGGCCGCGAAAACCAGTGAACCCACGGTCATTGCCATCGCCAAGTTTTTTACCGACTGCACGATCGGCTGCGCCCAACGTACCAAATCGCCAGCATCACCGATTGGCAGAGGAGCATTGCCCCTGGTGAAACTCAAACCGAGCCATACCGCAAGGGCAGCAAAGCCGTAAACCGAAATCACCCCGAGGAGGCGTTTATTCAATCTTCAACCTTTGGGAAGAATCGACCAGTCCTGGAAACATACTCTGGGTACTCGGGGAATTTCTCCGTCAAAAACTTCTCTTCCAAAACTGCCTTATTTCGAAGAATTTCGTGAAGCGCAATCGCAAAGAACAGGTGGGGAATCGGGCCGCTACCGATGGCAACGCCATAGCCCAGAAGCAGAAGGCCCGAGTAGATTGGGTGGCGCGTGCGCTTGAACACCCCGCTGGTCACGAGCTTCGCACTATCGACAGGCTTTGGCCAAACCACTTTCAGCGACTGTAGGAACTTGTCTTTTGGTGTTCCCGAAAACTTAGGAAGGGAGAAAGTAAAAAGCGAACGAAGCGCTAGATAGACCAGAGCCAATCCACCGAAAACTAAAATCACTCCGACGAGCTCAAACAGGAAATCGAGAAAACCCCAACCAGCAGGATCGCTAGGCCAGAACAGCAATAACGCGAGGAAGGCGAATTGGCCAATCACTAAGAGACGAGCTTGCTGGGTGGTGTTCACTTCTCCATCTTAAGCGAGAAGGCGCCGGCCGAAGCCGACGCCTTCCACAAGAAAAGAATTACTTCTTGACTGCAGCCTTTAGCTTGCTACCTGCTGAAACCTTTACGGTGTTCGAAGCAGCAATCTGAATGGTTGCACCGGTCTGAGGGTTACGACCCGCACGTGCTGCGCGGAAACCCTTCTCGACTGAGATCCAACCTGGGATGGTTACTTTGTCGCCCTTGGCAACGGTCTTTGCGATGGTCTCGAACAGTGCGTCAACAACACGGTTGACTGCTGCCTGGGACTCACCAGTGTGTGCTGCGATAGCGGCTACTAGCTCGCCCTTGTTTAGAGTGTTAGCCATTTGGCCCTCCGATGTTAGAAAGAATGACTAGTTGTTAGTCGCTATAAATCTATGCCTCTGTAAAAATCGCTCGGTTATTTGGCTCGGCGTGTCTAAATCCCTTTATTTATGCGGATTAAAGAAAAACCGCCACCCGAAGGTGACGGTTTTCACTAAAACTGATTTACCAGGATGACTTGGTGATACCTGGAAGCTCACCCTTGTGTGCCATGTTGCGGAAGCGAACACGAGAAACACCGAACTTGCTTAGGAAACCACGTGGACGACCATCGATGGCGTCGCGTCCGCGAACGCGAACTGGCGAAGCGTTGCGTGGAAGCTTCTGTAGACCTAGACGAGCCTCTTCGCGCTGGGCGTCGGTGCTGTTTGGGTCAACTAGTGCT
>CALPUC020000029.1 GCA_943326655.2 Rhodoluna limnophila | reverse complement strand
GGGTCCTGCATCATGGCGTTGAGAGTTAGTCGCTTTAAACCCTTGAATTCTTGTTTCTTCACAAAGGCGTCAAATTTGATTTTGAGCGACATCTTTTGGAATCTACTGGTGAATGAGCCTTTCAAACGGACCCCAACATTTTTTATAACGACGTACTTGTTGCTGCCGTAAAGATTTATCTTTACCGTCGCACGGCGATAGGTGGGGCTGTTCAGGTAGTTGCGAGTGAGCGCAGGGCCTCCGAGTTCTCGAATGACCGAAACTCTAATGGGGCGAAGCGGATCGAAAAGACTAGCCGCCTTGTCTGATCCCTCACGTAGCGAGGCGGTTGCAGAGTGCGCAGGTGAGACGTTACCGAAAAGACCGAAAAATAGGGTTAGGGTAACGAGCAATGAAATTGCGCGTTTAGGCATAATTACCGATTTTACTAGCGGATTCTGGGAGTCTTACGGCTGGTGCGAACGGTGTCTAGGTAGCCAACCTTGGTTCCCGTGACTCGAACCGAAATCGCTGTGCCAGCCACGCTCGAGGTGATCTTGTAGGAGGTTCCGGTGGCCCCGGCAATTACCTCACCATCGCTTAGCCATTGAATAGCCTTGACAGTTCCAGAATCCCAAGTTCCAGTGGAAACTTTCAGCGTCTTACCTCGCGCGGCTGTTCCAGAAATGGTTGGGGTCGCAGCCTTTTTGAACAGGGCTCCTAAAACCTCGACGCCACTTGAAGTAACCACTCGGCTGGAAACGCCCGATTTACTGAGCGTAACTTTCACGGTCAATTCTTCACCCAGTTGCTCCGCGGTTGGGCGGTAGGTGTTCGATGTAGCACCGGCTATGTTCAGACCGTTTTGCCGCCACTGGAAGCTCGCGCTGGTGTTCGGCTCCCAAATTTCTCCGATATTCGCCACGACGGTTGTGCCAACGCGGGCGGTTTCAGGAACCGCCACGGAAACTGCCACCGGCGACCGTGATGCTAAGAAGTCGGCTAGCACCTCAGCCCTGTTCGCCATGAAAACATCAATCCATCCCTGGGTCAGGCTCAAGGCCAAGAGGTTGGTGCGACGTAGCTCACCGGCTGCGCTGACGATCGGATTGATTTTTGCGGCAATTAGGTTTTTGTAGCCAACCAGGTCGATGGTGGTTGCGAGTTTGGAAATGCGGACACCTTCGCGAATTATTTCGGTGTGACAGGGGGTGTATTCGATGCAGTGATCGAGAAGGGTACTTCTGTGGTCACTCCAATTCCGAAAAATCGGGCCGGAGGCGTCCCAGGTTAGATTAGCCGCCGGATCTGTGGTGAAGGTTTGATCGAGCCCCCACGGAATGATTGTGGCTTTGCCATCAGCATCGAAGTGGGCAAAGTGGTTGTTTTGCACGGCATCGGAATAGCCGTCCCAGTTGCTCAAAAAGATGTCGGTGGCCATAAGTTTGATCACTCGAGACATATCGGCCACCTGGTTGACCGCACCCCACCATGCCTCTCCGTGAAGGTTGTGAACCGCTCCGGCATTGTTCAAGCGAGTTCGATTGGTGTCTCCAATGGTGGCCTCGTAACAGTAATTGTTCGGCACGATGTCGCAGTTGTATGGGCCGGCATAGATGTGGGTGGTCGACGGATACCAGCGCTTCGTCATTGTTTTATCGACGGATTCTAGGTTCAGGTAAAGGCCCATTGATTGACCTTCAACGAAAACTTTGGAGTAGCCGGCTCGAGGTGCAGGCACTCCGGCCGCCCGATACATTTTGTAGGCTGTGGCTTCGTGAACAAAAGACGGATCTTGAACCATGTTGTTTAGGGTCATGCGCTTTAGACCCAGATAGTTTTGGCCGGCCACAAACTCATCGAATTTGAGTTTCATCGGGAACTTGGCGTCGTACCTGGACGCCTGCCCCTTCAGACGAATACCGACATTATTTAGAGTCACGGCTGCTTTGCCGGGCAGAGTTATCTTCACATTGGCATGCCGGAAGTCGTTTGAGTTTAGGTAGTCGAAAGTGAGGGCTGGATAACCGGCCGTTCGAGTGATTTCAACTTGGCTGATAGCCAGCGGGTCGAAAAGTGCGGCCGCGGCATCGGTACCCTCTTTGAGAGAAGTGGTAACCGCCTGAGCGGGAGTTGTTGCGGTGAATAGACCAGCAATCAGAAGTAGCGCTAAGAAAAACGCTTTCCCGCGCTTAATCATGAGTTATGGCTTACCGCGAAGAATGGCCTGCTTGACTTCGGCAATGGCACGCGTAACCTCGATGCCGCGCGGGCAAGCCTCGGTGCAGTTGAAGGTGGTTCGGCAACGCCAGACACCCTCTTTGTCGTTCAAGATTTCCAGACGCACGTCGGCGGCTTCATCGCGCGAGTCGAAGATGAAGCGGTGTGCGTTCACAATCGCGGCTGGGCCAAAGTACTGACCGTCGGTCCAGAACACTGGGCAGCTCGAGGTGCAAGCGGCGCAGAGGATGCACTTGGTGGTCATGTCGAAGCGTTCGCGGTCTTCCGGGCTCTGAATACGCTCGGCCTTCGGCTTGTCGCTTGCGATAAGGAACGGCTTCACGTCGCGGTAGGCCTGGTAGAACGGGTCCATGTTGACGATGAGGTCTTTTTCAACCTCAAGGCCCTTGATTGGTTCAACGTAGATTGGCTCGGTGATGTCTAGGTCTTTAATAAGGGTCTTGCACGCTAGACGGTTGCGTCCGTTGATTCGCATGGCATCCGAACCACAAACACCGTGGGCGCAACTGCGACGGAACGAGAGCGAGCCGTCTTGCTCCCATTTGATCTTGTGAAGCGCATCGAGGACGCGGTCGGTTCCGTGAACGGTGACGTCGAAGTCTTCCCAGCGAGCTTCAAGGCCGTCTTCTTTGCTGAAACGACGCACGAACAGGGTAACTGTGAAGCTTGGAACTACACCGATCTCAGTGTTTTCAGCGACTGCGTTAGACATTAGTACTTGCGCTCCATCGGTGGGTAGTTGGTGATGACAACTGGCTTCCAGTCGACTTTGATGTTCTTGCTGGTTTTATACGCCATCGAGTGAACCATGAATTTCTCATCGTTGCGCTCTGGGTAGTCTTCTCGGAAGTGCCCACCGCGGCTCTCGCGACGTTCTTTCGACGTAACGACCAAAACCTCGGCAAGGTCAAACAGGAAGCCCAGCTCGATTGCCTCAAGTAGATCGGTATTGAATCGGGCGCCCCGGTCTTGAACCTGAATGTTCTGGTAGCGCTTTCGAAGATCGGCGATAACTTCGAGTGCTTCGTCGAGTGATTCTTCGGTGCGGTAAACCTGAGCGTTTTTGTCCATGGTGTCTTGCAGTTCCCTGCGGAGCACAGCCACCTTCTCGGTTCCGGTCGAATTCTGCATCATCTCGATTAGCTCTAGGACGTCTTTCGCGGCATCTTTTGGAACTGGAACATGCTTCGCGGTCTTCGCGTATTCAACCGCGTAGATTCCAGCGCGCTTACCAAAAACGTTGATGTCGAGAAGCGAGTTGGTTCCTAGTCGGTTGGCTCCGTGAACTGAAACGCAAGCGCATTCACCAGCGGCGTAAAGACCCGGCACAACCTTTTTGTTGTTGCGCAAAACCTCGGCCTTGATGTTGGTTGGGATTCCACCCATCGCGTAGTGCGCGGTTGGGAAAACCGGAACCGGCTCGGTGTAAGGCTCAACGCCTAGGTAGGTGCGAGCAAACTCGGTGATGTCCGGAAGCTTGGCATCGATTACCTCTGGCGGGAGGTGGGTTAGGTCAAGCAGCACATAGTCTTTGTGAGGCCCGGCACCGCGGCCCTCTCGAACCTCGTTGGCCATGGCCCTTGCAACCATGTCGCGAGGCGCTAGGTCTTTGATGGTTGGTGCATAGCGCTCCATGAAACGCTCACCCGAGGCGTTTCGCAAGATTGCGCCTTCACCACGAGCAGCTTCGGAAAGCAAAATACCAAGCCCGGCCAGGCCGGTTGGGTGGAACTGGTAGAACTCCATGTCTTCCAGTGGCAGACCCTTGCGCCAAATGATGCCAACGCCGTCTCCGGTTAGGGTGTGGGCGTTCGAAGTGGTCTTGAAGATCTTTCCGAAACCGCCGGTTGCGAAAATGATTGATTTTCCCTGGAAGATGTGAATCTCGCCAGTGGCCAGTTCGTAGGCAACTACCGCGCTTGGGCGCTCTTCGCCATCTACCGTATTCATCACGAGGTCTAGAACATAGAACTCGTTGTAAAACTCGATGCCCAAACGCACGCAGTTTTGGTAAAGAGTTTGCAAAATCATGTGGCCGGTGCGGTCGGCTGCGTAACAGCTACGTCGAACCGGAGCTTTACCGTGGTCGCGAGTGTGGCCACCGAAACGACGCTGGTCGATCTTGCCATCCGGGGTGCGGTTGAATGGCAGACCCATGTTCTCGAGGTCGATTACCGCTTGGACGGATTCCTTGGCCAGAATCTCAGCCGCGTCCTGGTCTACCAGGTAGTCGCCGCCTTTGACGGTGTCGAAGGTGTGCCATTCCCAGCTGTCTTCCTCAACGTTGGCGAGGGCTGCGGCCATGCCGCCCTGAGCGGCTCCAGTGTGAGAACGGGTTGGAAAAAGCTTTGAGATAACAACGGTTTTCGCATGAGGGCCGGCCTCGATGGCAGCGCGCATGCCTGCGCCACCCGCTCCAACGATCACTACGTCGTGCTGGTGGTTGTGAACCTTTGTTTTACTCAATGAAAGTCTTTCTTACTTGTTGCAGAACTGAGGCAGGGCGTCGACCACACTGGTGTCTGGACATGGGTCGAAGGTGGTGGTCACGAGAGTTCCGAGGATGACGAGCAAAATACAAACAGTCCACAGTGAAGTGTTTAGTATCTTGCGCGTCCGTTCGCGCTCACTGTAATCATTAACCAGTGTTCTCATGCCATTTGTTCCATGAATTAGTGCCAGCCACAGCATTGCGGTGTCCCAGACCTGCCAGAACGGATCTGCCCATTTTCCGGCGACGAATGCAAAGTCGATTGCCTTGATACCTTCACCCGTGAATAAGTTGATGTAGAGGTGCCCAAAGACCAAGACAATGAGAATTACACCGGAGGCGCGCATGAATAGCCAGGCGAGCTTCTCTCGGTTGGCAGACTTGCGGCTGCGAGGGCTGCGTGGAGTCTCGATGGTAACCATTAGTGACCACCTTCCGACATGTGGCTAAGAACATTGGCGATATGACGAGGAGCAAAAATAGCCAAGGTCGTTACCGCAAGAGCAATGACAATCCAGAACATGGCTACCTGGTACTTGGAGCCCTTGCTCCAGAAGTCGATCAGGATAACGCGGACACCGTTGAGACCGTGATACAAAACCGCTGCCACCAGACCCAATTCGGCGAACCCAATCACGGGCGTTTTGTAAGTGGCGATGACCTCGTTGTAAGCCTCTGGGCTGAGGCGCACCAGAGCGGTGTCTAGCACGTGAACTAGGAGGAAAAAGAAAATTGCGACGCCTGTGATGCGGTGTAAAACCCACGCCCACATGCCGGTCTTTCCTCGGTAGAGGGTTCCGGTTGGCTTGGTTGGCACTGTGCCTCCTGGTTGGTCAACGTTGATAGCAACGTGTCTAATTCTAACCTGAACGGGAAACGAGACTTTGAATCGATGGGCTTAAACTTGTCCTTGTGCCAGAAAAATCTATCCAGCGAGCGATTGCGAACCTTGTGGGCGTTTTAGCGCTCGCGGGATTGCTTTCTGGGTGCGCCTCGCTCCCTGCCGATTCCAAGGTAGAGGTTGTTGACTACCGGGCCTGTTTGGTGTCCGATGGCGATGCGTCAACCACCGGGCTGAACGAATCGAGTCTCTATTCGCTCAATCAAGCGGTGGTCACCTATGGCATTCAAAAGAAGGTCGTTGAAAGTACCCCTGCGAAGTTCGTCAACGACGTCGATCAGCTGGTTCAGCAGCCGTGCAACTTCATTGCCATTGTCGGGGCACGTTTCACCGGGCTGGTTCAGCCAATAGTTGAAGCCAACCCCAACATCAATTTCTTGTTTGTTACCGATGAACCCGAAACAGAACTGCTTTCAGCGGGCCTTTCCAACCTGGCGACCTATCGAGTCGACGTCTACGAAGCCGGTCTGTTGGCAGGGCACATTGCGGCGAGCATCACCGAAACTCGTCAACTGGCTGTCGTCTGCCAAAATGCGCGTGAATCGCAGTTCTACCGAGGCGTCGAAGCGGGACTGGCAAAGTTCGATGAAGAAGCAGGAACTGCGACCGAACTCAATTCGCGCCTGTTAGCGGTTGCCCCAGTCGATGTTTATTTGCCATACGGTTGCAAAGGCGAACTTCCTGGGATTCTAGAATCGGCTGGTAACTACAAGATTGTTGGCTTCGGTCGGGATATCTTCCTTGACACACAACTTGCCGACTCCAAAGATTTTGTTGCAACGACGATAATGCCTCAGGCTGGACCACGACTTCTAGAAGCGATAGCCTCCGACCTCGAAAGCGAATTTATGGGAGGCACGCTTGGTTCGCTAGTCGCATTGTTCGGAAATGGCGGCTTAGTTATCAGTGAAGAACATTCGCTTGCCCTACCCGCGGGTGAGCTTGAAAAGCTAAGACTTCTGGCAGAACAGTACGAATTGTCTTTCAAGTAAGAAATAGGAATCTAAAAATGAACATCAAACAGCTCCCCAAAATTTCTCTGCACGACCATCTAGATGGTGGCCTTCGCCCTCAAACCATTATTGAACTGGCTGAGGAGTTGGGTCTTGAGCTTCCAGCGTCGAATGCTAAAGAGCTTGAGCAGTGGTTTTTGGAGTCGGCGAACTCGGGCTCACTGGTGGAATACCTAAAGACCTTCGACGTGACCACCGCGGTGATGCAGACCAAGCATGGGCTAACTCGGGTGGCTCGCGAGTTTGTTGAGGATCTTCACGCCGACGGAGTTATTTACGGTGAAATTCGCTGGGCGCCGGAACAACATCTGGGTAAAGGCCTTTCGCTCGACGAAGTGGTGGAGGCTGTGCAAGACGGCCTGGAGCAGGGGATTGAATCGGTCGAAGCAGCCGGTGGCTACATTCGCACCGGTCAACTAGTCACCGCCATGCGTCACAACGATCGCGCTTTGGAAATCGCCGAACTGGCAGTCCGTCACCGTGAAAACGGCGTGGTCGGTTTCGACATAGCCGGGCCAGAGGCTGGTTTCCCCGCGAGTAATCACAGGGCGGCCTTCGATTACCTCGCTGAGCAAATGTTCCCAACCACGGTTCACGCTGGCGAGGCCGACGGAATCGACAGCATCCGCGATGCCATAATCGCCGGACGAACGCTTCGCCTCGGTCACGGTGTTCGAATTTATCAAGACCTATTGATGCGCGAAGAAGACGGACGGGATTTTGTGCAACTCGGAGAAACCGCCGAATGGGTTCACTTCCGTCAGATCGCATTGGAACTTTGTCCGTCGTCAAATATGCAAACCGGAGCAGTAGCCGACCTTGGCGAAGAGTTTGCTGATCACCCGGTAGCGATTTTGTTTGATCTTGGCTTCCGCGTAACCATTAGCCCCGACAACCGTTTGATGAGCGGCACCTCGGTGACCCGCGAACTCGAATTGTTGGTTGAGCACTTCGAATTTGACCTGGACGATCTAGAGCAGCTTCAACTAAATGCTGCCGAAGCGAGTTTCCAGGGGCTCGAAGCCCGCGAGGAGCTTATCGAAATTGTTCAAGAAGGATTTGCGAAGGCGCGTACTCGTTGAGTTTGATTCGCGTTGGCGTTTACGCGAGCAATTTCGCAGAAGCCATAACCGCCGCCGGGGAACTCTTGGTAGAAGCCGGCCACGTCAAGCCAGAATACGTCTCGGCGATGGTTCGCGTGGTTGAAGAACTGGGGCCGTATATCGTGATTGCCGAGGGCATTGCTTTGGCCCACGCTTCTCCAGGTGACCTGGTTTCCAAAAACTCGATCTCGCTGGTGGTTTTAGAGAATGCGGTGGATTTTGGTTCGGGCAAAATGGTGAAGGCCGTTTTCGCAATGGCCGCCACGGATCACTCGGCTCACATCGATGCTCTCGGTGAATTGGCTACCTTGCTTTCCGATCAAGAGTTTCTAAACACCGTGTTAAACGCAAGCGATACCGCTCATATTGCCTCCAGGCTAACTCTCGTTCTGGGAGAATGAACTAATGCGAATTGTTGCGGTGTGTGGTCTCGGCTACGGAACCAGTGTGATCTTGAAAAACAACATCGAAAAGGCTCTCAAGAGTCTCGACTATGAAGGAGCCACGGTTGAAGCGGTAGGCGTGGCGGAGGCTCGGCAGCTGGGCGCCATGGCTAACATCGTGGTCACCACAGAAGAGCTAGTACCACTGCTCGAAGGATTGAACGCGGAAATCATTGCCATTAGGCACGTTATCGATATTGCTGAGATAACAAAGGCGCTGGAGAAGGCGCTGCTCTAAATCAGCAGTTTTCTGACCTCGGCTTTTAGAGCTTCGAGGTTTTCCTCGCTGGTCTCCAGATACGCCTTGAACTTGGGCTCGGTGCCGGACGGCCGCAAGATAACCCAGTCGCCGTTGGCCAGGTAGAGTTTCAACCCGTCGGTCGGCGGTAGCTTCCCACCGGGCTTTGCGAGATCCTCAACTCGAATCGCTTGGCCCTGGAGGCTAGTTGGTGGATTTTGACTCAGGCGATTCAGAATTTCACCTACGACAGCCTTGTTCTCCACCCTGACGCTTACCTGAGCCGTTGGTCGGTATCCATACTTTTGCTTAAGTTGCGATAGATGTTCACCCAGGGTGGTTGCAGTTTTGGTTAGCCGGTCGGCTATCGCAAGAGCCATGAGTGCCGCCGAAATTCCGTCCTTGTCGGGGGTGTGGCTCGGGTCTACCGCATAGCCGAGAGCCTCTTCATAACCGAAACTTAGGTTTTCCACCCGCATGATCCATTTGAATCCGGTGAGTGTTTGCTCATAAGCCAAACCATTTTGTTCGGCTACTCGCCTAAGCGCGCTAGAGGAAACAATCGAATTGGCGAAAGTGCCTTTCGTGCTGGCTCTCGTGGCTAGTTCGTGAGCGAGTAGTAAACCAACCTCGTCTCCGGATAGACGGATAAATCCTCCAGCACTCGGAATGCCTAGCGCCAATCGGTCGGCGTCTGGGTCGGTGGCAATGATTAAGTCGGCTCCAACCGCTCGAGCCTTAGCAAAAGCCAAGTCCATTGCGCCGGGTTCCTCAGGATTTGGAAAAGGTGTGGTCGGAAAGCTTCCGTCGGGATGAACCTGTTCGGTAACCGGAATTGGAAT
>CALPUC020000028.1 GCA_943326655.2 Rhodoluna limnophila | reverse complement strand
AGGTTGTTTGTTGAGAAGCAAACCAACGAGGCTAGTTACCCAAGCGGCCAAAGGGATCTGACTGTAAATCAGCTGGCAGCGCCTTCGGGGGTTCGAATCCCTCACTAGCCACGAAAACCTCAGCCCTCCACGGTTGGGGTTTTCTTTTTTCGATGAATGGAGAGCTCTTGAAGAAAGTCGTCATTTTTCTCACCGGACAGACGATCACCACATTTGGTTCGTTTCTAGTGCAGTACGCCATCATGTGGCACCTCACACTCTCAACCAAGTCAGGTGTTGTCCTGGCATTGGCTGCCATTTTCGGGTTCCTGCCTCAGGCAATCGTCTCGGTGTTCGCCGGCGTTTGGGCCGACCGCGTCAATCGAAAAATGATGATCATCGTTTCCGATTCAACGATTGCTTTGGCTACCCTTGGGCTCGCTTTGCTGATGCTTTCTGGCGTGGACGATCTCTGGCTTATTTTCCTCGTGATGGCGGTTCGTTCGGTTGGGGCGGGCGTGCAGATGCCAGCCGTTTCCGCTCTTTTGCCACAGATTGTTCCGGCTGAACAGCTCATGCGCGTAAACGGAATCAACAGCAGTATTCAATCGGCTCTGGGTCTTCTCGCGCCCGTAGCGGCAGCAGCCGTTTATGCGACCATGTCGCTGGAAGCGATCTTGTTCATCGACGTCGTCACGGCCGTCATCGGAATCTCTCTTCTAGCCTTTGTTGCCGTGCCAACTTTGGAAAGAGCCGCAAGTAAAGATAAACCGTCATACTTCTCAGATTTGAAGGAAGGGATGACTTACATTTTCACCCATGACCTGGTTCGCTGGGTAATGGCGATTTTCGCAATTGTGTTTCTACTCATTGTGGCGCCGTCAAATCTCTCTCCACTCATGCTGGTGCGCAATTTCGGCTCCGAAGTGTGGATGCTCACGGTTCTCGAGATTTCATTTGGCGTTGGCATGCTTATCGGTGGAATCCTCATCTCAGTTTTCGCGGCCAAGATAGACCGCTTGGGCGCAATCGTGGCCACCTCAATTCTTTTCGGTTTGCTTGCCATTGGAATGGGCTTCACCACGAACCTGATCGTCTTCTTCAGCCTTTTCTTCGTGATCGGGCTAATCGTTCCAGCGTTTTCAACCTCGGCATTCACGCTCTTGCAAGAGACAGTTGAGCCAGAACGTCAGGGTCGAGTGTTTGGTTTCGTTGGAATTGTGATGTCAACGGCGATGCCGGTGGGAATGGCAGTTCTTGGCCCGCTGGCGGATGTGTTCCCGGTGGAATTGCTACTGATTATCACGGGTGCGGTAACTGTTGCCATCGCCCTCATCGCCATCGCCCTTCCTTCAGGGAAGCGAGCGATTGCGGCGGCTCACGCATCCACTGGAACCTTGCCGAGTTCATTTGACAAGAAGTAAAATACAGGAAATAATGTTCAGTAGTTAGTACTCCTCTAAAGAACTGGAAAAACTGTGAACGTAGAACTCTGGATGTGGTTTTCGGTACTTGGCCTAATTTTGGTCATGCTCGCCATCGATCTATTTGCTCACCGCAAAGCTCACGAGATTTCGGTTAAAGAAGCCGCCTACTGGTCTTTGTTCTGGGTCACCCTAGGCATTTCGTTCGGTGCGTTGATTTGGTATCAATTCGGAGCAGAATACGCCCAGCAGTACTACGCCGGATTCCTCATTGAAAAGTCTCTCGCCGTAGACAACGTGTTCATCTGGGCCATCATCTTCTCCAGCTTCGCGGTTCCCAAGAAATACCAGCACCGAGTTCTGTTTCTGGGTGTTCTTGGAGCGCTGGTCTTCCGAGGCATCTTCATTGGAGCCGGCGCGGCCATTCTTGAAGCCTTTGCCTGGGTGCTCTACCTCTTCGCAGCATTCCTGATCTTCACGGGTATTCAGATGCTTCGCAAAGCCGACGAACACCAGTCGCCGGGAGATTCCAAGTTCTACAAGTGGTTCTCGAAGGCCGTTCCTTCAACCACCGAATACCACGGTCAGAAACTTACCGTTGTTCAAAATGGCGTTCGTTTAGCCACCCCGCTGCTGATGGTTCTGGTGCTAATCGAATTCACCGACATCATCTTCGCGGTCGACTCGATTCCGGCCATCTTCGCCGTAACTTCCGAACCGTTCCTGGTTTTCACAGCAAACGCCTTTGCCATCTTGGGTTTGCGAGCCATGTACTTCCTGCTCGCCGACATCATGCACCGCTTCGTCTACCTGAAGTTCGGTTTGGCGCTGGTTCTGATCTGGGTCGGTATCAAGATGGGTCTCCATGACATCGTGAAAATCCCAACCACCATCTCGCTTCTCGTCATCGTGTTGATTCTGGCCGGTTCCATCTTCGCCAGCTTCCAAGTAACCAAGGGTGAAAAGAAGTAATGGCTAAATGGACCTTCCTCACTCACCACGCCCATGTGCTAGTTGCAGTTAGTAAGGGCTCAGACCCAACCATCGACCAGATTGCCGCCCAGGTCGGCATTACCGCTCGAGCCACCGCGGGAATCCTGAAGGATCTGGTTGAGGAGGGTTATGTCTCCAAAGAGAAGAACGGACGCAATAACCACTACATTGTGAACGGGGACATTCCCCTTCGTCACCCGCAAAACGAAAACGCCAAAGCGGCCGAGCTACTGGCTCTCTTCCGCTAGAACAGGACTCAAATGGCTTTCCCATTAGTAGACGGTTACCGCACGGTTGAATTTGGAAACGTAGGCGAATCTCGCACCAAGATCCTGGATTTTCTGTTCAACGGCAACAAGCGCGCCACAGCTGGACTCCTCAAAGAGGATTACCAGGACGAAAACGAACCCGTCGAACACGTTGGCGAAATTCTCGTCGTGGTGGGCAATGAGAACGAACCACTCGGCAAGATTCAGGTCACCCGAGTTGAGATCGTGCCATTCGGCGAAGTGCCCGACGAATTCGCATTAGCCGAAGCAGAGGGCGATCTTTCCGGCGACGACTTCCGCGAAAGCCACAGCAAATTCTGGACCGAATGTGGTAACACGCTCACCCCGGAAACTCCCGTGGTGCTTTGCTTCTTTGAGCTGATTGAGACTAGCTGAACTGCCATCAAAGAAAGAAACGCCAAACCGGCTTCAATGGTTTAGTTTGTAAGTTGAACATTCATCTTTAGGGGTTTTTCATGAACGGCATCGCAAAATTCATTTCCGGTCGAGTGACCGCGCCAGTGACCATGTTGTTGGCACTATTTTTCGCCGTTCTGGCGTTTGGTCCTCTAACTCTCGCTGAGGAGTCGGTTTCTCCGGGAATCGGTCTGCCGAAGGACAACCAAACCGTTCTGGTTGATGAGGCGCTCAAGGGTCTGCCTGGCCAGGACGTAACCGCTGCGGTGTTGATCTACCGCACCGAGGATGGTTCGAAGCTTACCGATGCCCAACTCACCTTTCTTCGCGGTGAAGAAGTGCCTGTGGTCTGTGCTCCATTCATTCCTCCTTTTGCATGCGCCGACTACATCGCCGAACAAGACGTTGCCTACGACAACGGCGTAAACGAGAAGTTCTTGGAGTTCTCTTCGGCTGAAATTGAGGGCGAGAAGTTTGTGCCGCCGGCCGTTTTCTCAGAGGACGGCGCAGCTGCCGTAGTAACCATTCCTCTTACGAAAAGCGATAACACAGAAGTAATCTCCGAGCGCGTCAAGGAGATGCGTGCGGTGATGAACGAAGATCTTCCAAACGGCTTGATTGCGAAGCTAACCGGTGCTGAGGGCTTCCAAGCCGACATCTCTGGCGTTTTTGCCGGTGCTAACTTCCTGCTACTTGGCGTAACCGCGCTAGTCGTTATCGTGCTTCTACTAATTACCTACCGAAGCCCGATTCTCTGGCTAATCCCACTTTTGGTTATCGGTACCGCAGACCGCATGGCTTCGATTTTGGCCGGTCAGGTTGCCAAGTTCCTCGACATCACACTCGACGGTTCGGTTACCGGAATTCTTTCGGTTCTGGTGTTCGGTGCTGGAACCAACTACGCGCTACTCATCATTTCGCGCTACCGAGAAGAATTGCTGCTTCACGAAAACCGTCGTGACGCAATGGTGAAGGCTTGGAAGCAAGCCGCTCCGGCAATCTTTGCTTCCGGTTCAACAGTGGTGCTTGCTCTACTCACCCTCATTTTGGCAACACTCGAAGGAACTCGCTCACTCGGCATCGCTTGCGCGGTTGGAATCGTCATCGCCATGATTAGCGCCCTGTTTGTGCTCCCAGCCGCGTTGGTTGTGTTCGGTCGCTGGATCTTCTGGCCGGTCACTCCAAAGCTCGGCGGAGTGAACAAAACTGACAACGGTCTTTGGGCAAAACTAGGACGCGGTGTTTCTAAAAAGCCACTCATTGTTGCAATTGCCGGTTTCGCCGTTTTGGGAATCCTTGCCTCAGGTGCCACCGGAATCAAGATCGGTCTTTCTTCAACCGAGCAGTTCACCGTGAAGCCAGAAGCCGTGATTGGTCTAGAGCTTTTGGACGAATCGTTCCCGGGTGGCCAAACCAGCCCAACCGTGGTTATCGCTGAAAACAAGCACGTGGATCACGTTATGGAGGCCATTAAGGGCATCAACGGCGTCGACGAAGTAACGGTTTCAAAAGAGCAGTCTGGTGAAGTTATCACCGACGGCGCGATCACCAAGATCGATGTTGTTCTAGCCGGCACTTCACGCTCAGATGAAGCATTTGAGGCCATCACGCTAATTCGCGAGGCTGTTGCCGACATCGACGGAACTCTCGTTGGTGGCCAGGATGCTCAGGCGCTGGATCAGAAGAACGCCTATGCCGTAGACCAGGGTCTTCTGATTCCACTTATTCTGCTGTTGGTATTCGTCGTGCTCGTGCTGCTTCTCCGCTCACTGCTGGCACCGATCCTGCTTCTGCTTACCGTGGTGGCATCGTTCTTTGCATCGATGGGAGCCGGCTGGCTGGTCTTCACTCAGCTGCTTGGCTTCCCAGCACTCGACCTTTCGGTCTTCCTCTACTCGTTCCTCTTCCTCGTGGCACTGGGCGTTGACTACAACATCTTCCTGGTAACCCGCGCTCAGGAAGAAGGCGAAAAGCTCGGTCTCAAGCAGGGCATGATCAAAGCGCTCAGCTCGACCGGTGGTGTAATCACCAGTGCCGGTATCTTGCTGGCAGCCGTGTTTGCCGTGCTTGGAGTGCTACCGCTGATTGCGCTAACCCAGATCGGTGTAATCGTTTGCATCGGTGTGCTTCTAGACACCTTGCTCGTTAGAACGGTAATCGTCCCGGCCCTAGCGTTTATGGCCGGCGAGAAGTTCTGGTGGCCACGTAAAACAGCTAAGTAAGTTAAAGAAGTAAAGCCCCCACCTATTCGGCGGGGGCTTTACTTTTTGCTAGTTGGTTCCGGTTAGTACCGGAATGATGGCTCCCGAGAAAACCTGCCAAGCCAGGATCGACTTTGCCACCAGGCTCAGGGTGATGTAGCTGCGCTCGCCCTGAAGGTAGCTGGCCCACTTGCCAACCTGGTGATACTGAAGCGCCTGGTTGATGGCGAAGGTGTTGAAGAAGATGAACAGTGAAATGATGATGCCAATCACGAACCCAGGAACCTCGGCGGCATTGGTGCTGCCTGGCTGCAAGGTGTAAAGCGCGATGATGATCCAAGGCACGATTCCGGTCATCGAACCGAAAACAAACGGCAGGAACTTTCCGTTGCCAGGCTTCTCGTATTTCTCCTGCATCGCACCAAACATAATCATCGACGCATTCACGGCGAAGATACCGATCAGTCCAGCTGCATCGTTCACGCCAGTTAGCTGAGCAATCAGCCAAATCATCACCGAAGAACTCAGGGAGTATTCAACCCAGCGGAAGTAGTTGTGGTTTTGCTTTAGACCGTTTGAGTAGCGGCCGAAGAACCACGGCGACGAAATCAGGAAGTGGAAGAATGCCGACATGGCCAAGAACGCCACAACTCCGGCACCAAGGTTGATGTCGAACAAAGTGACCGATTCCGGAGGAAGCGGAGATCCAGGAGGACCCGTCATGTATTCGATTTTTACTGGGAAAGCCACCTGGGTTTCAAGCTGAAGTAGGAACCATCCAAACGTAACCGCCTGAATTAGGTGAAGGAATCCGGCCACAACGTTGTAGTTGCGGAGACGGGAGATTTGCTGATCGGTGCTGTATGTTTTCTTAGCCATATGCGCAAGGCTACCTCCTATCGTCATCGTCTGTGGATAACTGAATTCCCGAGATTTTCGCGCCCAGACTTGTTTTGTCTCTGCTGGCTGCGCGGGTAGAGGCGTTAAAAACGAAAGGACCCGTTTGCGCGGGTCCAATCATTTATCACCGAGACGGCGATTACTTGTTAGTCATTGAATGCCTAACCAGTAGAGCAGTACTGGTAACGATAGCACCTTGAGGCTCGGCTTTCAATGGCTCGCAGGAGTGTAGTCCGTTCAGTACGCCGTACTGAGGGGAGGAGAGATGCGAAAGCGTCTCAACCCAGCGATCTTGCGAAAGCTTGTGTTGGATTTTCTCGGAAACCCAATAGTCCAAGTGATTATCAAGATTCTTAGCGGGTAACCGCTTTGGTCGAACCCCAGAGTCATCTGGGGTTCGACGCCTTTGCTAGAAGATTTTTAAATGACCTATTGTTAATACAAAGTTAGGTCAAGATGAGCGAGATTGATTTCACCACCCGCAAGTGGGTACGACCGGAAGATTTAAATGCCAACGGCACATTGTTTGGTGGTAGCGTGCTCAAATGGATCGACGAGCAGGCAACCATCTACGCGATCATTCAACTGGGAAACCGACGTGTAGTGACAAAACTAATCTCTGAGATAAATTTCGTTTCTTCAGCAATCGAGGGTGATCTCATCGAAATGGGTTTGGTCGCCACGAAGTTCGGCACCACCTCAATCACTATGCGCGCCGAAGTTAGAAACATGGTCACCAAGAAGAACATACTCACGGTGGACCGAATCGTCTTCGTGAGCCTAGACAAATCAGGTGTCCCGATGCCCCACGGTTATTCCGAGATCGCAACCGATCGGGATCGGATTCCAACGGAACACAATTAGGAAGAAAATCTCCAAGTGGTTTCGTTGGTCTCGAAGTTGTGAGTAACCAGCAGGCTGCCGTTGCGATAGGCGAGAACGCTGTCGGTGCAAAGTTCGTCGACCCACTCGAATGTTCCGTGCCCGAGGTTTAGTTCTTTACGAGTGCGAAGGGCTTGCTTGTAGGTTTCAAGGGTTGAGCCGGGCACTCCCTCTTGAAGGTCGCGAGCGTATTTCGCGTAAATCTGCGGTTGCGGAAGCCAAGACTTTCCCGTGGTGTTGAAACCGTTGGCGGCTCCAACTCCAGATTCCCAAGGCAGGGTTACGCGGCAGCCGTCGCGACCAACTCTGGCGCCATTGGTTCTGGCAAAGGTTGGGTCTTGGCGGAATTGTGGCTCGAGGGTGGTGTGCTCGGGCAGGCCAAGTTCTTCGCCCTGGTAGAGATACATCGAGCCAGGTAACCCGAGCGTGAAGAGCGTTGCTGCCACTGCTCGCTTTAGCCCGAGTTCGGCATCTGGTTGCGGATCGTTCGGGCCAACGCCATCGCTGGCGGTGGTTCTTCCAAAGTCGCCGCCCATGCGAGAGGCGTGACGCATCACGTCGTGGTTCGAAAGAACCCAGGTGCTTGGCGCTCCAACCGAGCCGAATGCGTCGAAGGATTCGTCGATGGTTTTGCGAATGTCGGCTGCCGTCCACGGGGAGTCGAGGTAGCGGAAGTTGAAGGTTTGGTGGAATTCGTCGGGGCGAACCCAGAGGGCCATGAACGAAAGCGGAAGCACGTAGGCCTCTCCGCACATGGCGCGTTCGCCAGGGTAGCTATCCAAAATGGCACGCCATTTGCGGAAGATTGGGTGAACCGATTCTTGGAACCACATCGGCGGGCTCGGTTCGCCTTCGATGAAGCCGGCACCCGCTCGCTCCACGTCTGGGTGGTCGGGAAGACCGGCCGCTTTGCCCATTGCGTGAGGTTGGTCAACGCGGAAGCCGTCTACGCCTCGGTCTAGCCAGAAGCGAAGGATGTCTTCGAACGCCTTCTCAACCGCTGGGTTCTCCCAGTTCAGGTCGGGTTGCGAGGAATCGAATAGGTGGCAATACCACTGACCATCGGGCAGCTGCGTCCAGGCAGGACCCCCGAACATCGACTGCCAGTTGTTCGGCGGAACATCGCCGTCGCGGAAGTGGTAGAACTCTCGCTCAGGTGAGCCAGGGCCGGCCGCCACGGCACGCTTGAACCACTCGTGCTGATCTGAGGTGTGGTTCGGCACGAGGTCGATCAACACTCGAAGCCCGAGTTCGTGAGCGCGGTTCAGCATCTCATCGAAGTCGGCGAGGGTTCCAAACAGTGGGTCGACATCGCAATAATCCGAGACGTCGTAGCCGGCATCTTTTTGCGGGGAGCGCATGAATGGCGAAAGCCAAACGGCGTCGATGCCAAGTGATTTGAGCGAATCCAACCGCGAGGTAATGCCAGGCAGGTCTCCCATGCCATCGCCGTTAGCGTCGGCGAATGAGCGCGGGTAGATCTGGTAGATGACGGCGGAGCGCCACCAATCTAGCTGAGGCGAATCCATGCGGTTTGGTCTTGTTCCAGATAACCGTCGGCTGAAAGATCAACCTGGCTGGTTACTAGAACTTCACCCTTTGGCAGAACCACCGGGTCGGTGCCAAAGTTGGCAACCACTGCAACACCATTGTTCACATAGGCCAGAGAGTTTTCGTTTTCAAACTCCGGTGCCCAGCGGAAGTCGCCGGCACCTAGACCTAATGATTTACGAACCTTTAGCAGGCGCTTGTAGAGCTCAAGGGTTGAGCCTGCAACACCGGTCTGCTTGTCACGAGAGAGGTGCTTGTAGTTCTCAGGCTGAGGCAACCAGCTTTCGCCGGTTTCGTTGAAGCCGTTGGCAGCACCAACTCCTGCTTCCCATGGCAGTGGCACGCGGCAGCCGTCGCGGCCAACACGCTTGCCCTTGGTTCGGAACCAGGTTGGGTCTTGGCGGAACTTGCCGTCGAGGGTGGTGTGCTCGGGTAGACCCAGCTCTTCACCCTGGTAAAGGTAGGCGCCTCCAGGTAGGCCGAGCATGAACGAGGTTGCAGCACGAGCACGGCGAAGACCGCGAGCCTGATCCGGCTGGTTGAACTTGCCGTCGATTCCGTCGCCCTGAGGAGGCAGCTCGCCGTCGTTGTAGGCCAGGCGAGTTGCGTGGCGAATCACGTCGTGGTTCGAAAGCACCCAGGTGCTCGGAGCGCCAACGTGGCCGAATGCCTTGAGTGAATCGGTGATGGAACGCTTCTGACCCTCTTTGCTCCAAGCGGCAAACATGTAGTCGAAGTTGAACGCCTGGTGGTATTCGTCTTTGCGAACCCATTCGGCCATGCGAGT
>CALPUC020000027.1 GCA_943326655.2 Rhodoluna limnophila | reverse complement strand
CGAATCAAACGAGGCGCCTTCGCCGAGAGTTAGGAAGCAAACAAAACTTTCACCAAACTTTGGGTGCGGCACGGAGACCGCGGCGGCTGAGGTGACGCCGGCTTGCTTCATCGTCCACTCTTCGATAGCTTCGAGAGCTAACTTGTGGGCTCCCGAGTTAATCACTCGGTCGGCGCGACCTTTCACGTAGAGCTTGCCGTCTGTGAACTGACCCAAATCTGAGGTTAGGTAAGGGCGCTTCACGTTCGAGGCAATCGACGGAGAATCGAGTGCAATGCGACCATCTTCAAGAATTGAAATCTCAACGCCGTCTAGTGGTTCGCCGTTGTAAACAACTCCGCCAGCGGTTTCGGCCATGCCGTAGGTGGTCACAATGTTCACGCCCTGTTTGCGGAGTGCGTTGATGGTTGTGCGATTCGGCTTTTGCCCGCCAACCAAAATTGCGTCGAATCGTTGCAGCGAAGTCAAAAGGTTTGGTTCGGTTTTGAGCGCCTCGAACAGGCGATCAAGCTGCGATGGAACCAGTGAGGTGAAACGTTTTCCTTCGGTCATCAGGCTGGCTGCGCGCTCAAATGCTTCTGTCGTGAAAGGCATCGAGGTATTCATGATTATCGGCTGGGTATCGGCAATGAGCGAACGCACCAAAACCATGGCACCGGCTACGTAGTTGATTGGCAGAGCCAAAAGCCACTGACCGGTTCCACCCAGGCGCTTTGCAGACATCTTGGCTGCTGCAGTTAGCGCCTTGGCCGAAAGTTCCAGACGCTTCGGTGTTCCGGTTGAGCCGCTCGACTCAACTATTAGACCCACGTGAGATTCAACTTCCGCGGGAAGCCCGTGAACCTCGGGCGCTAGTCCATTTACCTCGGGCGGTGAAATAAATAGCGCCTCGGTTCCGTCGAGCACATTACCCATGGCCAAAAGAGCCTGCACGGCGTCGTTGGCGGCAACAATACGAAGCGGCTTCATGCTCTGTCCTAGAAGTGCCAAGGGTAAGCCGACCAGTCTGGTTGGCGGCGTTCCAAAAATGCGTCGCGGCCTTCCGCTGCTTCGTCTGTTCCGTAGGCCAACCGGGTTGCTTCGCCGGCAAAAATCTGTTGACCGACCAAACCGTCGTCCACGGCATTGAAAGCGTATTTGAGCATTCGAATCGACTGCGGGCTCTGAGCCAGAATGCGTTCAGCCCAGGCGATGCCGGTCTTCTCCAGCTCCGAGTGATCAACCACCGCGTTTACCACTCCGATTTCGTAGGCACGCTTGGCGTCGTATTCTTCGGCGAGGAAGAAAATCTCGCGAGCAACTTTTTGGCCAACCTGCTTGGCTAGATAGGCACTGCCGTAGCCGCCATCGAAGGAACCAACGGTGGAATCGGTTTGCTTGAACTTCGCGTGCTCGCGCGAGGCGATGCTCAGATCGGCAATGACGTTTAGCGAGTGGCCGCCGCCGGCCGCCCATCCGGAAACCAGAGCGATGACCACCTTTGGCATAAAGCGAATTAGACGCTGAACCTCAAGGATGTGAAGACGCCCACTAGAAGCCTGGCCATCCTGATACTCGTATCCGTCGCGGCCCCGAACTCGCTGGTCGCCTCCCGAAGAAAACGCCCAACCCCCGTCTTTTGGAGAAGGCCCATTGCCGGTTAGTAACACCACGCCCACGTCTGAAGCCTCGGCCGCGTGAAGCAGTGCTCGGTTTAGCTCATCCACGGTTTGCGGGCGGAAAGCGTTGCGAACCTCAGGTCGGTTGAAGGCAACTCGAACCACACCGAGCGAAACGTGTCGGTGATAGGTGATGTCGGTGAGCTTCTCGAAGCCTGGGACTTCTCGCCAAAGCTGAGCGTCGAACACCTGCGAAACCTGATTTGCCATACTCCTAGAATAACAACGTGACCGCCAGACCAGAATTGACAGATTTACTCGCCAGCGCGCGAGTGGTTAGTTTGCCGTTGCGCACCCGTTTTCGAGGCGTTTCCGAGCGTGAGGCGCTTCTGTTTCAAGGGGAAAACGGCTGGGCTGAATGGTCTCCGTTTTTGGAATACGAGGACGAAGAGGCCGCCATCTGGTTGCGAGCAGCAATCGAATTTGCCTCTGGCGACTTACCTCCGATGCGCCGAACTCAGATTGGCATAAACGCCACCCTTCCCGCAGTTGGGCCGGATGCAATCGAAAAAGCGCTTAGACCATTTGGAAAATTCTCAACGGTAAAGATCAAAGTGGCTGAAAAGGGTCAAACCATCCAGGACGATCTGGACCGAATTATTAGGGTCTGGCAAACCTACCCGGAGACGAAAATACGGTTGGACGCCAATGGCGGATTTCAGGTGGGAGAAGCCATAACGCTGGTTGGCATGATGTTAGAAAACGGAATACAGCTCGAATACTTTGAGCAGCCGTGCCAAACCATTGGCGAACTGGCCGAGTTCAAGCACAAACTCAGCCGATACAGCGACAGTATTTTGGTTGCCGCAGACGAGTCGGTTCGAAAAGTAAGCGATCCCCTGGCGGTTGCTTTGGCCGGAGCGGCCGACATTCTGGTGCTCAAAGCTGCACCTCTGGGAGGAATCCAAAAGACCCTCGACCTAGCTGCCGAGGCTGGGTTGCCGGTTGTTGTCTCCAGCGCCCTAGAGACATCTATCGGAATCAGCATGGGATTGCACCTTGCCGGGGCACTTCCTGATTTAGCCTACGAATGCGGCCTGGGCACAGCAGCCATGTTTATCGGCGATGTCACGAAAGAGCCACTGATTGCAGCTGAAGGCATACTCGAGATTCGCAGGGTGGAACCAGCCGAGAGTAAATTACAAACATTTGCGGCAGATGACCACCGAGCCGACTGGTGGATTGACCGCCTAGAGCGCTGCTACCGGCTTATTTGAGACCGGAGTACACGTGAAGTCCTTTGAAGAAAAGGTTCACGATGGTGAAGTTGAAAATCACCGCGGCAAAGCCGACCAGAGATAGCCAAACCGCGCGAGCGCCAGTCCAGCCGCGGGTTGCCGTGGCGTGAAGATAGCCCGCGTAAATCGTCCAGATAATGAAGGTCCAGACCTCTTTGGTATCCCAACCCCAAAAACGGTGCCAGGCGCGCTCGGCCCAAATGGCGCCGGCAACCAGAGTGAAAGTCCAGAGGATGAAACCAATCACGTTGAAGCGATAGGCAATGTTTTCGAGGCTTTTCGATTCTGGAAAGACCGAAAGAACTCGCTTCGCAACTTTTGCGATGGGCAGCTGAGATTTGTTCAACCAAGCCGCGTTGCGAAGTAGATAAGCCACCGAGAGAGCGGCTGCGATGTTGAAAAACGCCGTTGCCAAAACTGCGACGGCAACGTGGATGACCAGCCAGACGCTCTGCAGAGCAGGCATTAGGGTTCTTACCTCGACGTAGAACAAGCTGACCGCGCTGCCCAAAACCAGGAGTGCGAAGCCGGTAACCAGAACAGCGATAACCCGAATCTCTCGAATAAACCAGGCGGCTAAGAAGATGCCGACAATAACCAGTGCTCCGGAAATTGAAAACTCATACATGTTTGCCCAGGGAACACGTGCTGCGGCGATGCCTCGCATGACGGTGCCTGCGGCGTGGAATAGGAAGGCGAGAATCGTGATCGAGAGCGCTGCCCGCTCTAGAGTCACGGCAGTTTTGCGAAGTTTCGGTTTGGTAGATGAAAGGCGCGAAAGGTGCCACGCGAAGGTGAGAAAGGCAACCGTGTAAAACGCCATGGAAACAAAAATCGCGTAGACGGCAAGGCGGTCTAGGGCTGGGTTTAGCAGAATGTCTTTCACTTATTTCCTCTTCTTTAGAAACTTCACGAGGTCTTCAAGAATTCCCTCAAGTTTTGGATCGTCATTCTTAGCCATGCCCGCAAGTTCTAAGCCGTCTTTGCCGTTGCGAACGAATATGCGCCGGCGAGGAGTCAGGAGCGAGGAAATCATTCCGATAAACGCGAGCGCAGAAAACACCAAGACCCACACCTGCATCGGGTTGTAGGCAATATCTAAAGACGCAAAGCGCTTCAGCCCGTCCCAGGTAACCGTGCCCAAGCCTCCGGGCAGCGTTTGGGTCTGACCGAGTTCGAGTTTGATTGGCTTCGTGCCAGATTTTCCACCGGCGACCTGCTCTAGCCCGTGCACGGAAAGCTCGAAAACGTTCGACGGAACTCCGTTGTCGAGACCGAGATCTCCAACATAAATGTTCATGGTTAGAAAAGGATCAACCGGTGCCGGGTAACGCGAGGTGAGGGCTCCGGTTTTTAGCGTTGCCACGGTTGGGTAGAAGAACGAGATCACACCAAACTGCTTCGGTTTGGCATCTGGAACCTTCACAACTCCTAGTGACGTGTAATTGCTGTCCTGCGGCAGGAAAACAACCGGGCCGGAAAAAGACACATTGCCGTCGGCGTCTCTAAAAGTTACCTCAGGAGCGTAGCCGTTGCCGGTGAGATAGATGTTTGCGCCAGGAACCTCTAGCGGGTGGTTTACTCTGATCAGCCCGCGCTCGGAGGTAGCCTGAGGGCCCTCACGAACCGACACGAATGCCTCGAAATCGAGCGGAGTGCCGATGTTGGTGCGATTGCGCAAATCGAAAGTTGTGCGGAAAGAATCCAACTTCACGCTAAACGGAACCAGCTGATTGGCATCAAACCAGGCACCCGGCGAAAACGAATCGTAACCTGCCAGGTTATTCACGAAACTTTCGCCCTCAACAATTACCCTCTGACCGGAGAAGCTGGTTGCGCCACCAACACCAACCGCAACCAAAACTCCGAGGAGCGACATGTGAAACAGCAGGTTGCCCGTTTCACGCGAATACCCTTTTTCGGCACTGACGCCGAGTTTGGTAACTCGCACCCGATAGCGCATGCGCTTAAGCTCTTCGGCAACGCGAGGCATTGAGTAAGAAGTCTTTGAGGAGATTTTTAGGTAGGCGGGAAATCTGCTCAGCGAACGAGGCATGTCGATTGGTTCGCTCTTGAGGGCGTCCCAGTGATGTGAAATTCGGGGAATAACGCAGCCAACCAGAGACAGAAACAGCAAGACATAAATCGAGGAGAACCAAACCGAGGTGTAAACATCGAACAGCTGAAAGGTATCTAGATTCTTGGCTAGTTCGGGATTGTTCTTGAAATAGCTGGTCACACCGTTTGGATCGGCAGAACGCTGCGGAAACACCGAGCCCGGCACGGCAGCCACGGCTAATAGCAAAAGCAGAATCAGGGCCGTGCGCATGCTGGTCACCTGCGCCCAAATCCAGCGCATCCAGCCGGCTAGACCGAGTTTTGGCGAGAGAATCTCATCGCCGTGAGAAACCTTAGATGGAAGGGACAAAAGTGCCGGTCACCTCCTGAAGCGCGCCGATCAGGATTTGCCACAAACCGGTGGCCATAAGAACGCCGAGAACAATTAGAAGCCCGCCGCCAATCAGATTCACGGTTCGAATGTTTTTGCGAATGAAATCAACCGATGCCGAAGCCCAACCAAAACCGGCCGACAGGAGAATGAACGGTAGACCGATTCCAAGGGTGAAGGCAATCGCCAGAATCATTCCTCTGCCGGCATTTGCCTGATCGAGCGAAAGGGCTAAGACGGCTGAGAGAGTTGGGCCGATACAGGGAGTCCATCCGATACCAAAAGCCAGACCGAGTAGCGGAGCTCCCCAAAGGCCGAGATTTGCTGGAACCTTGATTCTTGCTGTGCCCTGCAGAAAACTAAACTGACCGATCAGCACAAACCCCAAGACGGCTACCAAAACTCCCATGCCGCGCTGAACCCAGGTCATCAATTCCGACGACGCTGAGAGCGCGAAACCAAGGCTTCCCGCCAAGATTCCAAGACCGACAAAAACCGAACCGAAACCCAGGACGAACAAAACCGAGCCGAGCACCATCCGCGAGCGCTTTGCGGCGAAGCCAGAGACAAATCCGAGGTAGCCGGGAACCAGTGGCAGAATGCAGGGGGAAAGAAATGAGACCAAACCGGCCAAAAGCGCTAATGGCAGAGCTGCCCAGAGCGATCCGTCGAGAATGATTCCCTGCATACCTATCCCTCTAACGCGGTTTCGATAAGGCTACGCAGAGTAGACGCCTCAAATCTTCCGAGCACTCGCGCGGTTATCTCACCCTTGGCGTTCATCACCAGCGTGGTGGGAACTGCCGAAGGCGAAACCACGCCGGTATAGGCCTGCACTACAGCACCAGATTCGATGTCCATAACGCTCGGATAGTTGAGTTTGAGGTTGCGGGCGAAGGCAAGCGCGGTTTCGGCGGTATCTCGAACGTTGACCCCAACCACCTGAACGCCTCTAGCCTCAAAGTCGGTCGCGATCTGCGCTAGGTCGGGCGTCTCCGCTCGGCAAGGTGCGCAGCCGGCGTACCAGAAGTTCAACACCACCACGCGTCCCAGTAGATTTTTGCTGTCTAGTATCTGCCCGTCGAAGGTTTCGGCGACCCAATCGGTTCCGCGGGTGCGCTCACCTTGAAACTCGGTTACCGAGCCATCGCCAGAAATGTAGTTTTTGTTGGTGCCGGAGCGGAACTGCTCTGCCAGAGGGTCGTTTGCGCAACCGGAAAAACCGATAGCAAGGCCCACGCTGAGTAACACTGCAACTGTTCGCTTCATACCGCGCCCTTATCTACGCTTATGAGTTCCGCGGCCGGCTCTCGATAGGAAACCTCACGGAACCTACCGTCTTCGTATTCAAACGTGGTGATGCTGGAAAGCGAACAACGACGCTTCGAGGGATTGTGGGCAAGACGAGCACCCGACAGATGGCGGTGAACCATCCAAATCGGAAGTTGGTGAGTCACGAAGACAACGTGGCCATCGGAAACCGATTCAGCCACCTCACGCATGGCTTTCATCATGCGCTCAACCACCGAAACATAACTTTCGCCCCAAGATGGCTGCAGCGGGTTACGCAGGTGAAAAACCAGGTGTGGGCGAAGCAAAACGGTCTTCGCAGAAACTTTTCGACCTTCGAACATGTTGTATGGCTCGATGATTCGCTCGTCTAGGTCTGGGGTTAGAGCAAACTGCTCGGCGAATGGTTCGGCCGACTGCTGGGTGCGAAGCAGCGGAGAGACAACAAGTTTTGTTGGTTTGATGCCAGCTTCGTGAATCGCTTTGGCTGCCGCGGCTGCCATTTTCTTCCCTTTTTCACTCAGGTGAAAGTGCGGAAGCCGACCGTAAAGAACTCCACCGGGATTATGTACTTCACCGTGACGAACCAGGTGAATGTGGGTGGCAGGCATGCTCCTATTCTACCTGCCGCTAAACTGGTGAATTCAGGGCGAACAGCCCACTCTCAGGTATGAAAAGAGTATTTAGAAATGCGCGAACGCACCCTCGTTAAAGACCTCGCTGCACGAAGCGACGGTCCGGTTACCATCGGCGGTTGGGTTGAAAAGCTGCGCGATCAGAAAAGAATCCAATTCATCATCCTGCGCGATGAAACCGGTGATGTTCAGGTTACCTACCCGCGCCCGGTTATCAACGAAGAGCCTGACCTCGACGACGCACTGGCCGCCACCGTTTCCACTCTCACCGCCGGATCATTCGTTTGGATCACCGGACGCCTGATTCACGATGAGCGAGTAAAACTCGGTGGGCTCGAAATTCAACTCGACAACCTTGAAGTTGTTAGCCTGGCCGACCCTGAAACGCCAATCGCCGACGACACCAGCATCGACAAGCGCCTTGACTGGCGCTTTCTAGACCTTCGTCGCAGCGAGATGAACCTGGTGTTCCGCGTGCAGACCACCATCGAGCACGCCTGGCGCCAGTGGTGGTACGAGAACGACTTCATCGAGGTGCACACTCCAAAGCTGATGTCGAGCCCTTCGGAGTCGAACGCCGAGCTGTTCAAACTCGAGTACTTCGAAACCGTTGCCTACCTCGCCCAGAGCCCTCAGTTCTTTAAACAGATGGCGATGACCGCCGGCTTTGGCCGCATGTTTGAAGTTGGCCCGGTCTTCCGCGCCGACCCTTCGTTTACCTCACGCCACGCCACCGAGTTCATCTCGGTCGACATGGAAGTTTCTTGGATCGATAGTCACGAAGACATCATGGCTTTCCAGGAGCAACTCTTGGTTACCGCACTAACCGCCGTGAAGAATAAGCACGGCGACGAAATCAAGCGCCTATTCGACGTCGACGTGGTGGTTCCTAGCGTTCCGTTCCCACGCATTCCACTGGCCGAGGCGATTGAGATTGTTAGAGAACGCGGGCACGATGTGGTTCGCGGTGGCGACATGGACCCTGAGGGTGAGCGACAGATTGCCGCCCATGTTGCCGAAAAGTTTGGGCACGAATTCGTGTTCCTAACCGACTACCCATCAACCGTGCGTCCGTTTTATCACATGCGTCACCCGGAAGACCCGTCGCTCACCAAGAGCTACGACCTAATCTGGAGAGGCACCGAAATCACCACCGGCGCCCAGCGCGAACACCGCATCGACATCCTCACCGAACAGGCTAAGTCGAAGGGGCTCGAGCCTGAAGCTCTGAAGTCTTACCTAGACTTCTTCCGCTACGGTGCACCAGCACACGGTGGTTTCGGTATGGGTCTGATTCGTGTCTTGATGCTGCTTCTGCACCAGCCAAACATTCGCGAAGTCGGCTACCTGTTCCGCGGACCAAACCGCCTGGAGCCATAAGACGCTTTATTTGCGAAGGGTAACCGCGTAGTACTTGGTGGCCTTCAAAAAGTTGCTGTCCCCGGCAACCGACACCGAAATAATGCACTTGCCGCTACTGGCCAGAGCCTTCACCGTTTTTCCAGATACTCGGCATCTGCCCGATTTCAATTTCACGCTGACCGTTCCGGCTGAGTCGGTAAATGTGCTCAGAGTCATCGAGAGACCAACTCGAAGTGCCTGATACTGCGCCACGTTGATGCGAGAGACCAGTTTGGGAACCGTGAACTTTGTGGTGGTCATGGTTCCGTGAAAAGTATCGGTTTTTGCAATCTGAACCGCAACTCGGCAAACACCCGAGTTGAGAATTGTAACCAGACCGCTACTCGGGTCAACCTGACAAACGTTTGTTCCCTCGATTCGCCAGAACGATAAAGTTCCGTTACCCGTCATGGTCATCTTCGGGCTAATCGTTCCCATTACCTTCAAACCGGTTTGCGAATAACTAATGGTCAGCGCACTTCGTTGACGAGTTCCGTTGTTGTTTACCAGCGCTTGATAACGATTGTTGATGTAGTTTTTAGTTGAATCTTTAGACCATTCGGAATCACCATAGGAATAAGGTTTGCGCGGGTCGGCGGCAACCGACGGGCTGATCTTCGTCCAAATTTTGTCGACCATCGTGGTGAGCGAGAGGGTCGGCAGTTTTGCCTGAATATCCGCGAGCGCCTTTAAATACAGATCCTGACAAGGTTGATACTGCACGCAGCGGGTCATCATCGTGGCACCGTCGTCTAGAAATGGGCCGTCCCAATCCCAGGTTTGGTCGGTACCCCAAGGATGCATGGTGAACAATCCGCCGATTGGCTTATGCAGGTAGTAGTTGTTCGGCCAGCCTCGCGTGTAGCCATCCCAGTGGCCGATGTAGTGCTCCACAGCCCAGTTCATGATCATCTGGT
>CALPUC020000026.1 GCA_943326655.2 Rhodoluna limnophila | reverse complement strand
TTAGTCAATTTGGGTTTAATCGCATTGGCGCTAGCGCTCTTTTTCATCAACAGAAACTGGTTGGTCGGCATAGCCACAGTTCCGTTCATCACCACGGTGCTCGGTTGGTACCTCTGGCTTTTTGCCGCCCTGTTTGCCTTGGTGGTTTTAGATGCCCTGCGACTTTCGCAACTTGGGCGAGTGGAGGGTCGGTCGCGCTGGTTCCTTCTTGGAGCGTTCTTGGTTGTGGGCACATTAGGCACAGGTTCAATCGTTTACGCGGGAAATGTTTCGGTTTCGAGCGCTTCGGCAATCGGCTCGATTTTCAATCAGGGCGGAAGCACTGAGCCGGTAAATGGGCGTTTCAACATTTTGGTTCTAGGTTCAGATGCGGGCAGCGATCGTTTTGGTATCCGCCCAGACAGCATTTCTGTTTTTAGCGTTAGCGCAGAAACCGGTCGGGTAGCAGTGATCGGCATCCCTCGTGGTTTAGAGAAAGTTCCCTTCCGCGATGGCTCACCGCTCTGGTCAATTTATCCAAATGGCTGGAACTGTCTCAATGAATGCCTACTCAACGCTCTCTACAAAAAAGTCACCGACAGCCACGCAGATCTTTACCCGGATGCGACGAAGCGCGGGTCGACGCCGGGGGTTGAAGCAACCAAAGATGCAGTTGAGGGCGTCACCGGCTTGAAGATCACGAGTTACGTGATGGTTCAAATGAAAGCTGTCACCAAACTAGTGGACGCTCTGGGCGGAGTGACAATCGACGTAAAACAGCGCCTCCCGATTGGCGGGCAGTCTGATGACGGCTCCGATGCGCGGGCTTGGATTGAAGTGGGCGACAATCAGCTCATGAACGGATACACGGCTCTCTGGTACGCCCGTTCTCGCCACACCACCTCAGACTTCGATCGAATGAGACGTCAGAAAGAAGTTCAGGCGGCAATTCTCAAGCAGGTTAGCCCGGCCGTGATTTTCACTCGGTTCCAGGAAGTTGCTTCAGCCGGAAAGTCTTTGGTGAGCACGGACATCCCTAAAGACATGTTGCCGAAGTATCTTGAGCTCGCCACTAAAGCAAAAAAGCGCGGGCTTAAAGTTCTCGACCTGGTTCCAGAAAAGGGTTATCACCCAGGTAACCCAGACTATGGAGCCATTCGTTCCGCGGTGGCCAAAATCGTTGCCGAAAATAAGTAACAACTAAACTTCTTGAGTGACAAACAGTGAACGAGCGGAGATCGAGTAAATGAGTGCTGAAGAGTACGCGCTTTCCCACGGTCTCAAAAAAGTCGGTGCTCGTCCTGGCCTGCTCAAATACATTGCAGAGACTGTGAGCCGCATTAACTTCGCCTACACCCTGGCAAGTTATGGAAACGAAGCTGCCAATGCCAAGAGTCGTTTGGGTAGTTGGTGGAACATTCTGCTCCCAACCATTCAGGCGGCCACTTACGGCTTGATTTTCGGGCTCATTCTCGGAGCAAACAAGCCGGATAACTTCCTCCCCTTCCTGTTCACCGGGGTTTTCTTGTTCAGCTACATTTCAGGTTCATTCAGTCTCGGCGCCGGAGCAATCATCTCAAACAGCGGCCTCGTGAAGAGCCTCTCTTTTCCGAGGGTGCTTCTTCCGCTTTCGATTGTCATGTCGCAAACACTAAACCTGTTGCCTCAGCTTCTGGTGTTGGCGGTTGTTTTGATTTCGGTTCAGCAAACCATTAGCTGGACCTGGTTGATGTTGGTTCCCCTGATTGCTCTGCTCTTTATATTCAATTTCGGTCTAGCCATGATCATGGCTCGCATAACCGTGCATGTTCGAGATCTAAACAAGTTGGTACCGTTCATCTCCAGAATTCTTTTCTATGTGAGCGGGGTTTTCTTTTCTGTGGAGAAGATTTTCAGTCCCGAAAGTATCTTCGCTCAGTTGATTACACTGAACCCGATTTACGACTTTCTGAATTTGGCGCGCAGCTATCTGGTTGAGGGGTATCCACAGCAGCCAGAACAGTGGATCACCGTTTCGATATGGTCATTTAGCGTTTTTGTTATTGGATTTGTTTTCTTTTGGAGTGCGGAGGAACGCTATGGCCGTGGCGACTAAAGTGACTCAGGAAACCCGAGTGCCGGTTGTGGTAATCGATAATGCGGAAATCACCTACAAGGTGTTTGCATCAGGTCGCCGGGCGACCAGAGGAAATTCCGGCGGGGGTTTACTGTTCAAGAAACTGAAGCTTCAGGAAGTGCATGCCGTAAAGGGCGTTTCGTTCACGGTTTACGAGGGCGAGTCGATCGGAATTATCGGAAGCAACGGGTCGGGTAAGTCGTCGCTCATGAGCGCCCTGGCTGGTCTAACACCGCTAACGGGTGGAGCCATCTACGCCAACGCTAGACCCAGCCTGCTAGGCGTTGGTGGAATACTTCTTCCAAATCTCTCTGGTGAAAAGAATATTCTGCTCGGTGGCCTGGCGATGGGCTTCAATAAGAAAGAAATCGCAGCCAAGGTCGACGACATAACCTCGTTCGCCGGCCTACAAGATTTTGTGGGTCTGCCAATGCGAACATATTCGCAAGGAATGTCGGCTCGTCTTCGATTCTCCATTGCGGCTTCGAAAGATCATGAAATATTGATAATCGACGAGGCGCTGGCAGTTGGCGACCAAGAGTTTCGCAATCGCTCTGAGGCACGAATGCGTGAGATGCGCGAAAACGCCGGAACGGTATTCCTAGTAAGCCACAGCATGAAATCGATTATCGACACCTGTACCCGAGTGATTTGGATCGAGAAGGGTGAACTCCGAATGGACGGAGACCCAAAAAAGATTACGGCCGCCTACAACAAATTCGTTGGTTCGACCACCGTCGACTAAACCATGGCAAACATAGCCCCCAAGGTTTCGGTAATCATGCCGGTACTGAATGAAGAGCATCATTTGGCCAACGCGGTCAAATCGGTGTTGACTGCCAACTTCAGTGGCGAATTGATTCTGGCGCTTGGCCCTTCTACCGACGGAACAAACCCTCTAGCCTCCAAGTTAGCGAAAGCTGACAAAAGAATTCGACTTGTTGAAAACCCGCGCGGGCTGACCACCGTTGGAATGAACCTGGCAATCAAGCAGGCCAAGCACGACTACATCATTCGTATCGACGCTCACAGCGAACCGAACTCAAATTACATTTCCCGCGGAATCGAAATCTTGGAAGAAACTGGCGCCGACTTGGTTGGCGGTGTAATGAAGGCCAGCGGTAAGAGCCTGTTCCAAAGGGCGGTGGCTTGGGCGTACACCAGCCGTTTCGGTTTGGGAGGTGCCAACTACCATGTCGGCGGTGCAGCGGGCGAAGCCGAAAGCGCGTATCTCGGCATCTTTCGCAAAAGCATTCTCGAACTCGTCGGGGGATACGATGAAAGCATTGTTCGAGGGGAAGACTGGGATTTGGCGCAGCGAATCAAAGCCAGGGGTTCGCTGGTTTGGTTTAGCCCGGAGCTGCTAGTTACCTATTGGCCTCGATCAAGTTGGACCGATCTGGTGCGTCAGTTCTATTCGACCGGTGTTTGGCGTGGGGAGCTCACGAAACGAAACCTCAGCCGAACCTCCCCGCGTTACTTCATTCCACCGGCGTTGGTGCTTTCACTGCTGGTGGGTAGCGTCCTCAGCCTTTTCGGCCTCACCATCGGGTGGCTTCCGCTCTTGGGCTACATGGCAATAGTTCTGGCAGTGGGACTTTATTCACGTCTCGCCCCGGTTCCTCTGGTGCTGGCAACGATGCACCTGTCCTGGGGAATTGGTTTCATCATCGGTTATGTTCGAGGTGCCGCTGGAACGATTGATAGAAGTCGGGTCTCAAAGTGAATCTGAGAGCGTATTCACCCACTCGAGTGCTGGGCGCACTGCGTCGTCGCGGTTTAGCTTATTGGCGAAAGCTGCAGTACCAGCCCGGTAAAAAACAGGTTCAAAAAGGCGTGGTTTTATTCGATTCGTTCAACGGCAAAGTTATTGGCGATAACCCCCTAGACATCTTTTTGGAATTGCAGAAAGTTAGACCAGACCTGAAGTTCTATTGGACCATCGGTGCTAAAACTAAGGCGCCAGTAGGAGCCATCGGCGTTCAGTTTGAGAGCAAACAATGGCTCGAACTTCTTGCCACGGCCGAGTACCTTGTGGCGAACACTACGCTTCCCTGGTACTTCCGTAAGACGTCGGGCCAAACCTATTTGCAGACTTGGCATGGAACTCCGCTGAAACGTTTAGTAAGAGATATTCCACCGGGCTCGCTAACTAAAAGTTATCTAGACAACATGAAACGCGAGGCGGCAGCCTGGGATTACCTAATCAGCCCAAGCCCTTTTTGCACAGAAGTTCTGCCAAGAGCATTTGGCTACACAGGGAAGGTCTTAGAGACCGGGTATCCTCGCAATGATCGGTTGAAGACGCACAAGGCAGCCGACCGCGCGCGGATTCGCGAATCGCTGGGAGTAACCGACTCCAAAACAGTGCTTGTCTTGTACGCCCCGACGTGGCGTGACTATCAGAGAACCGCAACCGGCAACTGGCAATCGGTTAGCTATTTGGAGCCAGGAATGGCACTTCCGAATGGAATTCAGCTCATGTTTAGAGGTCACACCAATACCCACAAAACTAGTTCGTTCAAAACTTCTGGATCCACACTCGACGTCACCCTCTACCCTGATGTAACGGAGCTTTACATAGCAGCGGATGTTCTGGTCACCGATTTCTCATCGGTGATGTTTGATTTTTCGGTTACGGGAAAACCGATCATTTTCCTGGCACCCGATCTTGATCGATATCAGGCCGAGCGCGGTTTCTATTTCGATTTTGAGAACCAGGCTCCCGGGCCAATTTTGAACACCGCCGAGGAAGTTGTAGAAACTCTGAGGAAACTCCCAGAAATGGCTAAGAGTTATCAGAGTGCTTATAAACACTGGCAAGTAACCTATAACGGTCTGGAAGATGGAGGCGCCAGCAAACGCGTCATAGGTGCTGTTTGGGGTAGTCACGCATAGGCTATAAGTGGTAGTCCTAAGAAGTGGAGGACGCACGTGAAGCACAAAATACTAGCTGCCGGTCTCATATTGGCACTTTCCGCTACTCTGACCGGTTGCAGCATCTTTTATCCGAACCAGGAGCCGACTCCGACTCCGACCCAGACCGAAACACCTACTCCAACACCGACTCCCACCCCAACCGTTGATCCAAATCTAAATCCGGTGGAAATTAACATCCGCGACGCGTCGGCATTCAAAGCCAACGGAACAGTTGATGTTATTGCCGAAGCGCTAGGCATCATGGAAGAAGACGGTCGATGCACTTTAGTGGTGTCTCAGGGCTCAACTTCTGAAACGGTAACCGTGAAAGCGGAATCGAACGTGAATTCAACTCAGTGCTTCCCGATGTCGATTCCACTGCAGTCGTTCAAAGCAGGAAACCTAAAATTCACCGTCACCTATGTCTCTGACACATCATCGGGTGTATTTCCTAACGGAACGATTGCAATTCAGTAATGTTTGTGAAATTCCGCAAGTTTTTGGTTGGCCTAATCACGGCGAGCTTGAGCGTGGCTGGAATTTTTGCCATGGAGCAACCAAGCCAGGCGCTAAACGCCAGCACCTTTGACCCAGGCTTGATTATCGCCGATAGCGTCTTTTACGACTGGGGAACCATGGACGCTGGTGAAATTCAGAAGTTCCTGAACGCACGTGTTACCACCTGTACCGACAACGATGGCGGTCCGAAATGTTTAAGGAACTATAAAGAGGACGTGGTTGGTTCCTATGCGATTCGGGGATCGCTCCACGATTACTCGAGCAGAATTTGCGCAGACGTCCCAGCGGCCAACAACCAGACTGCGGCTCAGATCATCGCCGATGTTGCCGTTGCCTGCAAGATTAACCCCCGGGTGCTCATTGTCACGCTACAAAAGGAACAGGGCCTGATTACTGCCGCTGACCCAACCGTGTACATGTATAAAGCGGCTATGGGCTACGGTTGCCCAGACTCGAGACCTGAAATCTGTGGTCAGGACTCCAATTCAAAATCGAGACTGTTCTGGCAACTTTATCGAGCCGCTTGGCAGTTGCGCTGGTACGGAGATCCACGAGGCAGTTTCACATATCTGAAACCTGGAAAAACAATCTCCATGGGCTATCACCCGAATACCTCTTGCCTACGAAAGAGTTTCAAGCTGAAAAGCCAGGCCACTGCGAATCTCTACTACTACACTCCCTACGTTCCCAATAAGGCTGCTCTAGATAACCTTTGGGGAACTGGTGATAAATGCAGCGCCTACGGAAACCGCAATTTCTGGCGACAGTTCTGGACTTGGTTTGGTTCGCCAGTCGCCGGCGGGTACCTTTTGAAGTCGTCGACGAGTCAAACCTATTTGGTAAACCAGAGCACCTCGAAACGGTATCTGATCACGAATCAGTCAATGGTTTCCGACTTCGAACCGCTTGGACCACTGGGCACAGTTTCTGAAGACTACATCGCCAGTTTTACGGATGCGGGGGAGTTGAAGAACTTGGTTGCCGACCCAACTGGCGCGCGCTACCTCATTGCATCTGGGCAGAAGTATCAGATATCCACCTCTGCTCAGGCCGCAACCCTTGGTCTGGATTGGGTTACCGCACCGGTAGTGACACCGGTTCAAATTTCAAACTTCGGTGATCTCACCTTCGGGAAGTCGGCAACAACAGACGAAGTGTTCTTGCTCCAGGGAACAACCAGATCACTGGTAAACAACCCCGCCCTATTGAAGAATCTGAACTCACTTGGCACTACCGCGGTAATCCAAGATGAACTGCTAAATCGCTTTACGCTTGGACCGCCGGTAACCCAGATGCTGCAAGACACCAGTGGAAACCGCTTTGACATCGTTGGCTCGCTCAAGGTTCCGATAGCAAACCAGGCCTTAGCCACTTCGCTGGGTTACAACTGGAACAACGCTACTCGGGTGGATTCGACCAAGCTTGCCCAGATTTCAACAGCGGCCTTTGTAAAGACGGCTGGCGGTGCCAGCACCTACCTGCTTAGTGGTGGAAACAAACACGTCGTGGTTAGTTCTGCGATGTTGTCGTCCATGTCTAAATTTGGCGGAGTGGCCACTGTTTCTGCCGATTACCTCTCCAAGTTCCCTTCCGGAACTGCGTTGACTTCACTGCTGAAATCTGACACCAAGACTTACTACATCAGCGGCGGCCACAAGTTTGATGTGAACCCAACTCAGGCTGGGGCCATGGGCTTGGACATAACGAAGGCGGTTTTGGTCTCAAGCACCCAGCTGACAACTCTTCCATCACCGATTCTGATCAAGTCGAGTGCTAGCTCGACCACTTATCTCGTAGACGATAACTTGGCAAAGCACCCTCTGGCCGAGGCCGAGTTAGCGAGTTACTCCGGTCTTGGTTCAACCGGGGTAGTTCCAGCCGCCTATCTCACCAGTCTTGCCACTAAAGCCGACCCCGCGCGTATGGTGAGTAGCACCGATGGCCTTCGCTATCTACTGGTTGATTCGAAGAAGTACCGAATTCTAAATGTCGCCACGGCAAAGGCAATTTCACCGGCCACATTTGGCTCAGGCGCCGACTATTCGGTTCTTCCAACTCTCACCACTAGCCAGCTATCCAAGTATCCGCTCGGCTCTTCAACCGGCTTCGTGACCACTTACGTGAAGACAACCGGTGCTAGTTATCTGATCGAAAACGGGACCCGTCGGGAGATTTTAGACACTCCAAGTCTCACCGCGCTTCTTTCCACGCCACCTGCCACCAGCGCGGTTTCCGCAACCCACTTCAAGTCGCTACCCCTCGGAACACCGGTAATTGGAGATAACAACCTGTTCAAGGCGGCAAACGCTACCGCCTACGGTTTGTTCATCAGCGGGGTTTACTACCCGATGCCAACAGATCTTTACAACGACATGAAATCGTCGGCGGCCTGGCGTTTTAACAAATCCACTGGGACCCTATCAACCGAGTCAATTGCGAAACTTAGCCAGGGTGTAAAGCTTTCCAACTTCGTCACTACGGGCGCCAATGGAGGTTTCCTGTTAACGGCCCAGGGTAAGCAGTCGGTAACCGACCTTCAAAATATCGCGTCCGCCGTAACTTTGCCTAACGTAATCATGGACAAAATCGACAGTTCAAGCAACGTCGTTCTAACTTCACCGCTGCTTGTGAAGAAATCGGCCTCAGACACGAGTAGTTTCCTAATTTCGGGCAAGAAAGCAAGGCCGGTTTTCGACGCCACGGAGGCATCCAAGCTACTACCTCTGGTATCGGCAGGGGTTGCCCAGATTTGGCCAGAATACATAATCTCCCAAATACCGGTTGGCCCTAAAGCGCTAGCTCCGGCCAGCGTGGTGAAGGTTCTTGAGTCTGGAAACATTTATCTGATTGATGGTTTTTCCAAAGGTCTCAGAATGTCTCCGGCTACCACGCTAGCGTTCACCAAGTCGAAGTTGAAAACCGTTACTCGAGCCGACCTTGCCGGCTACAACACTCTCTCAACGCTGTCTTGGCAGAAGGTAACCTGTGGAGGTAGCGCCTACCTCGTCGATCAGGGAGTGCCTCTGCTTCTCGACCCTCAAGCCGTTGCTCAGTGGCCAGGTTCTGCCGTGACACTAGACGCAAAGACCTGCTCGAAGCTGAGACCAACCACAACTCGAGTGGGAGAATTTGTCGCCAACGGAACCGCAAAATATAAAATCGTTTCGGGTCACCTGAGGTTCATCAGAACCTTGGCGGAATACACCTCAATGTCGGCGAATCGAACTCCCGCCGCACTAGTTTCGACCGAGTTAGTTGAATCACTGCCCAAGTCAAACCCAACCAGCTATGTTGTTGTGGCCAATGACACTCTCACCAAGGTGGCTCTGAAGTTCAAGACGACTCGCGCGGTTCTCAGGAGTTTGAATAATCTCACGACCGACATCTTGCAACGCCGCCAGGTTTTGATTCTGCCCTAGCGCCTTGCCATTCGCTTCAGTCGAGAAAGCTTGACGGTGCTTCCAATTGGCTCTAAATTCTCAACCGGTTCGCAGACCTTCACTGAAAACAAAACCAGAATTACCCAGCCGATTTCTACCAGGATTCGACTCTCCGTTAGGTTCTGAGTGACGATTCCAACAAACACCAAAATCGGCCAGAGGTAGAGCGGGTTGGTGTGCCGAACGGCTAGTCGCCAAACTCTCACAAAGGTTAGACCGACTAGAAGCAAAAACAGACCTAATCCAATGATTCCCAATTGCAGCCAGACGTCGAGGAATGCATTGTGCGCTTGGAAGTACGGGACGTTATTGATAACGACGAGTCCGTCGTAGGGTTCAACCCATGGCACCCAGTAGGAGCTCCAACCCCAACCCTGAAGCGGGCGCTGGTCAATAAGGTCAAGGACAATTCTCCAGATTTTCGTGCGACCGGTCATGTCGGGGGACTTGCCAATCAGGCTGAAAATCTGAGCGCGATAGGTGAGCACCAAAAGTGCGCCCAGCCCGATAACGGCCCAGGCAATTCGGTAGTAGCGATGGCGAACGTCGCGCTCCTTGCCTTCGGCGGCAATCGAGACAATTGCCGCGGCAGCCATAGCGGCCAAGGCAAAGCCGATACTTGCTGATCTGGAGAGCAGCAACATAGGTATGGTTGCCGAGAAGCTAAGAATTGTCGTGAGACGAC
>CALPUC020000025.1 GCA_943326655.2 Rhodoluna limnophila | reverse complement strand
GTCCTTATCAGAGCCGTCAACATAGGTTAGTAGGACTACAAGTTCGACAGACCTGGGCGTGAAGCCGAGGGAAAGAAGATCTTCTTTCGTGAACTTTTGGCTGCCCTCGCCGGTGCCGGAATCCTCGATGACGTCGTGAAGAAGAGCTGCCACCTCGCAGTCGTCCTTTGACCCAGCGTCGAGGGCTTGGAACTCTGGGTGGGTGAGAAGGTTTCGGTGAACTCTGAGCGGGTGGTCGATGTAGTTGGCCCCAAGCTTGTCGGTTTGGCCTAGATGGGCTTTGGTGGCAATCTCTAACGCTAAACAAATCTTGGATTTATCGTTCATTTCGTCCCCTATCAACAACTCCATTGTCTAGGTAGGTGGAGACATTTTGGCTAGGCTAAATGAAAACCCGAAAGGTAATCATGGCCAAGATAATCTCTACCAAGCTTGAAAACTTACTGTTCTGGAGCAGGTGGCTACTCAGCCCGCTCTACTTAGGTCTGGTAGTTGTGCTGGTGTTGGTGATTGTTCGTTTCGGGCAAGACTTCTACAAACTGCTGATGAACATGGCCGGCGGCGACACCCACGCGTTCACCATCGACCTGCTCGCATTGCTCGACCTAGTTTTGTTGGCAAACCTGATTCTGATTGTGATCTTTGCCGGTTACGAGAACTTCGTTTCGCGTATCGACGCAGCCCACGAATCGGTTGACCGCCCGCACTGGATGGGAACAATCGACTTCTCTGGTCTGAAGATCAAACTAATCGGTTCTCTGGTTGCCATCTCGGTTATCGAGCTGTTGAAGGACTTCATTCACCTGGGCGAAGAGCCTGACGCGAAAGTTGGCGAAGGCGTTATCTGGAGAATCGTGATTCACCTAACCTTCGTGGTTTCCGGTGTTCTGTTTGCTGTCATGGACGTAATCGGCGACCGTCACAAATCGGAAGCAAAGGATCTCAAGAAGGACGGAACCCTCAAGAAGCCGGTGAAGTAAAAACCTTTGAACAAAAAAGTGGGCCACCCGAAAGGATGGCCCACTTTTTATTGTCAACTATGAAAGGACGTCGTCGACCATCTTGCTGTGGTGAACCTTGCGGACCGATGCCACGACAAGGCCAACTACTGCTGCCACGAATGGAAGTAGAACCAGGCTCCAGCCGAGTGTGCTCAACTGCCAAGCGCTTTCAGGAAGCGATGGGTCTACACCTTCTGGAGCTGTTCCAGACAACAGGTTGAAACGGCTCATCAAGAGGTAGAGGCCAAAGCCAAGCACCAAAGCGCTTGCGATTGGAGCAATCTTTGACTTCCAGACATTCTCTCCGCCTTCACGCATGAAGAAGGCAACCACCGCGAGGCTGACCCAAATCTCCACGAAGAAGATTGAGATAGCGGTGATCGCGCTCATCCAGAAGAAGAGGTTGAGGACTGGGTCTAGACCGGCTACCGCGAAGAAGGCGATAACCGCAGCAGCTAGAACTGAGGTCAAGATGACGCCAGCCTGTGGTGCTCCCGATGGGTTGGTCTTTGCAAAGCCCTTTGAGAGAACTCCCGAACGACCTAGAGCAAAGAAGTAGCGCGAGGTTGCGTTCTGGAATGCAAGCAAACCAGCAAACAGGCTCGATACAACAAGCCATCCCATGATCTGCGTTAGCCAGTTACCAACGTAGACGTCGGTTAGACCGAATAGCACTCCAGCTGGGTTGGCTAGTGGAACACCCTCAACCGACGAGTACTCGATGACCTTGTCTGGAAGCGTTGCCACACCCATTCCGGTAACCATGGCTAGCGAAACGACTGCGAATAGAGCGGTGATGATTCCGATAGCCCAGTAGGTTGCCTTGGCAACGGTCTTCTTTGGGTTTACTGACTCTTCACCGTAGATTGCGGTTGCTTCGAATCCGATGAAGGATGCGAATGCGAATGCGATCGCGATTCCAGCACCACCGGTGATGCCACCCATGAGGATATTTTCAGGTGAGAAGGATGCAGCTATGTTAACTCCGCCGTCTGGGCCACCGTTAGCGAGAATCGCAACAGCGACAACAAGGAGGCTAAGAACTTCGGCAATCATCAGTACTCCGAGGAACTTGGCACCGACGTCGACGCTGAGTAGCGAAAGACCGGTAACCAGAGCCCACGCGACCAGAGTCCAGACATACCAAGGAACGTTGATTCCAAAGGCAGCCATCTGACCGGCCATTAGTCCACCGAAGAATCCGTAGATCGCTAACTGGATAGTTACATATCCAACGATCGATGCGAATGCGCTGGCAACTCCGGCTTTAGGGCCGAATGCCTTACCAACGTAGGCGAAGAAAGCGCCAGCATTGGTGACTCTGTTGCTCATGGCTGCATAGCCAACGCTGAACAGAAGTAGTGCAAGACCTACGGCTAGGTAGGTTCCAGGGGTTCCAGTCAGGTTACCTGCCAGCATCGCAACTGGCACAGCACCAGTCATGCCCACAAGCGGGGCCGATGCGGCAACAACAAAGAAGACGATTCCGGCTACGCCGAGTCTCCCTTTGCGAAGCGACTGACCGTCGCTGTTTTCAGATGCCATTATTTTCTCCTCTTTGAGTGATTCGTTCACTTCCGAACGATTTATTAAGAATGCGCTTTAAATTGCTCAGAGAGCAACTTTTACGCACGTTTTTTGGGGATTATTGCGGAATTGTTATAAAGACTTTTTAGAGGTAATTGTTTGGCAACGAACGAATTGGCTAGTGTTGTTGTTATGTCCGAACTAAAAGGTTTCTTTGCCCCACTCACCCCAGGTGGCAACAGCTCGATTGCGCCCAACATGCCTTGGTATTACTCGGGGACGTTAGTCACGGTTGAATATCTCACCGATCCTCAGAACGTGCGCAACATGTTGCCTCCGGAACTGGAACTAGCCGATGAAAATCCCGGCGCTGTGGCACTGATTTGGGCCGACTGGCAGAGTTGCTCAACCGGTGGAGAAGAGCTACTCGACCCGCTTCGTTCTCAGTATCTAGAGACTTTTGCCGTGGTTCGCTGCAAGTACGAGGGAGTGACCTACTCTCGCTGTGTTGCGATTTGGGTTACCAAAGACTTTGCGCTAGCTAGAGGTTTCTTCCAGGGTTATCCAAAGAAGATCGGCTCGATGGGGGTAACTCGAGTTATGAACTTCGGCAAGGCGGCTCCTCGCCTTGAAGCGGGTGCGAAGATTGGTGCTTCACTAGCGGCCTACGACCACCGACTAGCTTCCGCAGTGGTCACTTTACGCGAGCCAAGCGATACGAACGGTTTCGTAAACGGGCACCCGATGCTTCACCACCGCTGGGTTCCATCGATAACTCCAGGTGCTGGCAACTCGCTAGATCAGATCATCACCATGAGCGGTGTCGACTTCGAAGGTGGTCAGGCTTGGAAAGGTGACGCCACACTGGAGCTTCACGACTCACAGTGGGATGAACTTAAGTCAATTCTTCCGGTGGAGAAGATTCTGTCTGGCTACTACCGTGAAGTTGGAACTACTTTCAACGGTGGAAAACTGGTTTCCGACCGTTCTAATCCTGCAGTTTAGGTTAGAACGAGAAATGCCCCTCATCGCTGAGGGGCATTTCTCTTTATCATCTATGAAGGCTTAGAAGTCTCTTAGGTATTCGTCGAGTTCCCACTTGGTTACGTCGCGGGTGTGGTTCGGGTGTGCCGCGATGTAGCGCTCGATTTCGTTGCGCTTCAAAACAACAAACGCTTCGACGAGTTGCGGTGATAGTTGTTCCATCATGTGGTTGTTTCCCTCGAGGTGATCCAACGCTTCGGTGAAGGTAGCTGGAAGAGTCGGGGCGTCCTCGTTGTCGTAGGCCATACCAACTGCCTCAGCTGGGCAATCAAGCTTTCTGGTGATTCCATCTAGGCCAGCCGCCAAAATTCCAGCGATCACCAGGTAAGGGTTGGCAGCGCCGTCGCCGACGCGAACTTCTAGGCGTGTGCCCTGGCCGCGCTCAGGCGGAATGCGAACCATGCAGCTTCGGTTGTCGTAACCCCAGTTTGCACGGAACGGAGCCAGGGTGTCTGGGCCGAGGCGCTTGAAAGAGTTGACGGTTGGGTTAGTGAGCGCGGTTAAGGCGTTTGCGTTGGCGGTGAGCCCAGCGATGAGGCTCTTGGCCGTGGCACTGAGGTTTCCCTTGCCATCGTGCATTTTGTTGGTTCCGGCAATATCGGTAACCGAGAAGTGAAGATGGAATCCCGAGCCACCTTCATCTGACCAAGGCTTACCCATGAAGGTTGCAATCTTGCCGGAGCGGTTCACGATGTCTTTGATGGCGGTCTTGAACATGAAAGTTCGGTCTGCGGCATCTAGAGCTGGCGAGTGCCAGAGATTGATTTCGTATTGCGCCGGGCTGAATTCGTGGTTGCCCGCGAACACTCCAATATTCATTCGATCTAAGTTGCGAAGTAGGTCTAGGAAGGTGCCATCCGGGTCAACATTTGAGCCGGTGGTATAGACCTGTCCGGTGCGTTCGTGCTGGCGCGTGAAGCCGCCATCTTCGGTGGCTTTGGCGATGTAGAACTCTAGTTCAGGGCCGACCACTGGCACTAGCCCGATTGCTTCGTAGCCTCTGATGACCTTTTGGAGAACCATGCGAGGCGAGAACATGTTCTCGGTTTCGTCTGGGTTATAAGCATCAACGATCGCGTAAGCGACGCCTGGCTCCCAGGGCAACTCGGTAATGGTCTCAGGGTCGACTCGGCTAACTAGGTCTTGCAGACCGTCGGCAGCGATATTGCCTGCTTCCAGCACATCGCCGCGCACTGTGGTGACCCACACACCCTGGCAGAAAGCTGGACCATTGTGAGCTGCTTTGTCGAGCTGGCTGACCAGAATGTCTTTTGACCTGGCGATACCAAGAATGTCTGAGTAAATAAAACGAAGAACATCAATGTTGCGTGTTTTTAGTTCGTCGCGCAATTTGTTTAGATCGTGTGCCAAAGCAACTCCTTTGTCGCATAATTTCGTTTGAGCCCTAACGAAATTCTATTAGCCTTAGTTTAGAGAATAAATCTAAACTTATAAATCGTAATCGTTCGGTTACAAATTGAGATTGGCGGTTCAACTTGAAGGCACTTTTCATTCAACACGACCACATTTCTCCGCCCGGGCCGGTAGCCGATCGCCTGCGTCATCACGGTTTCGAAATCGTTGAAGAATTGGTTGTTCCAGAAAGCTCATTTCGCGAACCAAACGTTCATTATGAGTTCCCAAACCTCGACGACTACGACCTAATTATTCCGCTCGGAGCCCCCTGGGGAGCCTGGGACGACGCCTGCATTGGGAATTGGCTTCAGCCGGAACTCGACTGGATTCGCACCGCCGTTGAAACCAACAAGCCGGTGCTCGGAATCTGCTTCGGCGGGCAGTTGATTGCTCGTGCAATGGGAGGTTCGGTCGGGCGCGCTCCGGCATGCGAAATCGGCTGGAAAGACGTTTGGACGGATCGGCCGGAAATCGTGCCAAGTGGCCCCTGGTTCCAGTTCCACTACGACCGCTGGGTCGTTCCTCCGGGCGCAACGGAGATCGCGCGAAACCCATTTGCCTCGCAGGCCTTCATTTTGAACAAGTCTTTGGCACTGCAATTCCACCCGGAGCTGATCGGTTCGGCTCTTCAGGGTTGGCTCGACTGGGATGGGCGTGAATTGGTTGAGAAAGATGGCCAGGATCCAGATGTGATGATGGCTCAGACCTACGCCTACGAAGAAGCCGCCACCGCGAGAACAAACTCGCTGATTGACGGCTTCCTACGCGATGTTGCGGGGCTTATCTAACGAAGAGTTACCTTCACCGGCATGCGCTTGATTCCGTGCACGAAATTCGAACGCAGGTAGTCGATCGGCGCGGTCATTTCCACCTTGTCGATTCGAGAGATTAGATCTTCAAACATCACTCGCAACTCGATTCGAGCAAGCGCGTTTCCTAGACACATGTGAGGGCCGCCTCGGCCGAAAGTCATGTGCTCATTTGGATTGCGCAAAACGTCGAATGCGTCGCCGCGGTCGAAAACAGCTTCGTCACGGTTTCCAGAAGCAAAGAACGGGACTACTTTCTGGCCTTCGCGAACTTTAACGCCGCCAATCTCGGTGTCTTTGGTTACCGTGCGACGGAAGTGGTAAACCGGGCTCGCGTAGCGAAGGAACTCTTCAACTGCCCATGGAATTAGCTCGGGGTCTTCCTGGAGAATCGCCAACTGATCCGGGTTCTGGATCAGATTGCGCATGGTGTGGCTAATGGTGTGTCGGGTAGTTTCGTTTCCCGCCACAACCAGTAGCAGGAAGTTGGTGTGGAAGTCTCGTTCGGTCAGCGGTATGCCATCCGACATTTCGCCGTTTACCAAAACGGAAACTAGGTCGATTCCATCTTTGCCTCGACGTTCGCGAGCAAGCGCGTCGCCGTATTCAAACACTTCGAGCGCAGCGGGAGATTTAAACGGAACGAGGCGGTACTTTTCGCTTTCTGGGTCGGCCATCAAAACATCCGCGTGCTCTGGGTCGTCGAATCCAATCATGCGGTTTCCCCAGTCGATTAGCTGACCGGAGTCTTCTTCTGGCACATCGAGCAATTTCACCAAAACGTTGATCGGGAAATCCGCAGAAACTTCAGTGACGAAGTCGAACTCGCCTTTGGCGAATGCGTTGTCTAGGGTGGTGGCGGTTAGTCCGCGAAGGAATGTCTCGTACCTGCCAACCGCGGCTGGCGTGAACTGTCCCTGAAGCAGGCGACGAAGGGCGCGGTGACGAGTGCCGTCGGTTTCCAGCAGTGAACGACGTGCCTCTTCCTGCTCGGCATCCACTTCTTCAAGGTTGGTGAAACGTTCCGAGGTGAAGGTTTCCGAGTCGCGAAGTACTTTTACGATGTCGTGATACTTCATCACCGAGTAGAAACCGCTGTTCGGGGCTTCTTCCTCGTTCCAGTGAACCGGGTCTTCATTTCGAAGGGTTTTGAACTCTTCCCAAGGTGCGCCTTTTTCAAAAAGGTCCAGGTCTGCGAGATTAATCTTCTCCGCTGAAGACATGTTTACTCCTAGATTGTTTGGATACGAACAATCTAAACCGTAAATAGTGGAATTTGGCAACAATGTTCGAATTGTTATTTAAAAACGCAATTCTCTGAGAAAATTGAATGTTCACTAGAAGGAACAATACGAAAAGAGAAGAAATGGCCGGCGCACACACACTTCGGGAAACCGAACGTCACGTCGACGAGCGTCTTGCCGGCATGGACATCGATTTCCAGGCCATGGCCGTCACTTCTAACCTATTTCGAGCCGCATCGGCTGTTCGCAACCATTTGGAACGCAGTGTGCTGGCTGCTCACGACCTTTCATGGTCGGCGTTCGTGGTGCTCTGGGTTGTTTGGATCTGGGAAAACATTGAGACACGCGAAATTGCGGCCGAAGCTGGGTTCTCAAAAGCCACTCTCACCGGAGTTCTCAACACATTAGAAAAACGTGGGCTTTCTTCGCGCAAGCGAAGCCAGGGAGATGGGCGCTTGGTGGTTGTTTCGATGACGCCAAAGGGCCGAAAACTAATGGAACAGCTATTCCCACTCTTCAATAAGCAGGAACAGTTCGTGGCCTCAGCCCTGAGCGACAAAGCTCAACCAGTGGTGGCCGACGGTCTTCGAAAGATCACCGAGCTAACCGAAGCGCCAAAAGAAAACTAACGCCTAGCCGCGTCGATAAAGGCTCGCAAAATCTCTAATTGCGCTGCGTCCTGGTCGTAGTTGTCTTCGGGGTGCCATTGCAAACCGAAAGCCCAATTCTTGGCGGTGTCATAGCGCACGGCTTCCACATGGCCCTCAGCTGCGTGGGCGATTGGAATCACACCGCGACCCAGCTCCTTCAAAATCTGATGGTGGTAGCAGGAAGCCTCCAGATTCGGGCGGCTTAGACCAAGCTCTTGGGTGTTGGCGCTGAACTGCACGGTGGCCACGTGGTTCAGGTGGGGTTCCGACATGTGCTGAAGCAGTGTTCCGCCGAGGGCGACGTTGGTAACTTGGGTGCCGCGGCAAATAGTAAGCAGCGGGATGCCGTTCTCGAAAACGTAATTCACGAGGTCTAGATCCACTTCGTCCTGAAGATCGTCCACGCCATAGATGTGATCGGAACTTGGTGCCTCACCGTATCGTTCAGGATTCAAATCAGAGCCACCGGGCATCAATACGCCGTCGATGTCTTTCAGGCGCTGCGACCAGTCGCTTCCGGAAACGGGGAGCAAAGTAAGTGGCTCACCGCCGGCCTGCCAGACCAACTCCAGTAGCCTTCTTGCATTAACGACGCCCGCGTAACGAGTAACCGAGGTGCCCTCCGCAAAGCGCCCGAGGATGGCGATGCGTGGTCTGCGTGGTTCTGGCATTGGCTCATCTCCAAATTGTTATAAATTCAGTGAATTCTAGGTCTAACTATGCCATAAAGTAAATCATTAGTAACCGAACGAATATTGTTCGTTGAGTATTCTGACGAAGGAGCCAGGCGTTGACCAGCATTGAAATTGCCGGCGCGAGCATCGACACCCGCCACTACATAAACGGCGAGCGTGTTGCCTCGGCAGAAACCAACAAAAACACCTCCCCGATCGACGGCAGTTTCTTGGGAAACTTCGCCAGCGCCGGAGTAGAAGAGGTAAATGCGGCTGTAGCTGCCGCCAAGGCTGCGTTTCCAGCGTGGTCGAAGCTCGGCCCCAAGGGTCGCGGAGAACTGCTACACAAATTAGCCGACCTAATCGAAGCAAATGTCGAAACTCTCTCGCAGATAGAGACTCTCGATAACGGAGCCCTTTTGCGCTCACACCGTCGCGGAGTTATGCCGCGCGTTGCCATGAACATTCGATTCTTCGCCGACTACGCCATAAACGATTTGCACCACCCAAGCTTTGAAACGCGCGGTCACACCAATGTGGTTTCCTGGGACCCTTCAGGCGTCACCGCAATCATCACGCCTTGGAACGCACCTCTCATGCTTGCCACCTGGCGCATCGGGCCAGCCCTGGCCTCCGGTGACACCGTGGTTCTCAAGCCGGCCGAGTGGACTCCGATGTCGGCGAGTTACTTCGCAGACCTCACCAAGCAGGCTGGTATCCCAGCAGGAGTTTTCAACGTGATTCAGGGGCACGGCTCAGTGGCCGGTGCGGCTCTGGTGGCACACAAAGACATCTCGCGCGTAGCGTTCACCGGATCGGTTCCAACCGCAAAATTGATTGCCAAAGCTGCTGCCGAAAACCTAACGCCGGTGTCGTTCGAACTAGGAGGCAAGAGCCCGCTGGTGATCTTCGAAGACGCAGATTTGGACCTCGCCGCAACCATCGCCGTTGAGCAGTACGACAACGCTGGACAAGTATGTCTATCGGGTACTCGAATTCTGGTTCACGAAAACATCGTGGGCGCCTTCTCGGAAAAATTCCGCGAGCGCGCACTGCAGGTAAAGCAGGGCGACCCGCGAGACGAAGCAACCGAAATCGGCCCTCAGATTCACCAGGTGCACTTCGACCGCGTGAAGGGGTTCGTAGACCGCGCCAAGAGCGAAGGAGCCAACATCGTGCTCGGTGGAACACCGAACGAAGAGCTCGGTGGCCTTTACTTCAACCCGACGCTGGTGTTGAACCCCGCTCCTGGCAGCGAAATCGTCACAGCCGAAATTTTCGGGCCGGTGCTTTGCATGCAAACCTTCGCCAGCGATGAAGAGGCCGTGCGGATGGCCAACGACACCGAATTTGGGCTTGC
>CALPUC020000024.1 GCA_943326655.2 Rhodoluna limnophila | reverse complement strand
TGATTGCCGCCAAGGGTTTATTGGAAGGCATAGTCGAGCTTTCACCAGAACGATTGCTGCAGCTAGCAACCGATATGGAAGGTCACCCAGACAACGTAGCGCCCGCTCTCTTTGGTGGTCTAACGATTGCGTGGGAAGACGATAACGGTCCGCACCACAAGAAGCTAATCGTTCACCGCGGAGTCTCACCGCTGGAACTGATCCCCAACTTTAAAATGTCTACCGCCACCGCCCGCGCGCTTCAACCGGAATCGGTGCCACACGCCGACGCCGTCTTCAACGTTTCCCGTTCGGCACTTCTAGTGGCAGCCCTCACCCAGAGCCCAGAGCTTCTGATGGCTGCCACTGAAGATCGCCTGCACCAGGATTACCGTTCAGAAGCCATGCCGGAAGCGGGCAAGGTGATCGAACTCATGCGCAAGAACAATCATGCTGCGGTGGTTTCCGGTGCGGGTCCTTCGATACTGGTTCTGGCTTCCGACCCCGCTGAACGCATGGATGCAGTCAAGCTTGCCGCAGAGCACTTTCCACAGTGGCGCGCGTTGGTGTTGGCAGTTGACTTCAAAGGTGCTACTGTTATCAGGCACCAGTAATTCGGTGAGAAGCTCTAAAGCAACATCCAACTGAGCGCTCCCACTGGTGAATCAACCGCTAATCAAGCGTTATGTGCACGCAATTGCCGTGCCTTAGGTGACTAACCCGAAATCGAACCAGTCACCAAAATCTCAAGGAGAAATACAAACAACATGGATGAAATCCAAACAGACGTTACCCCGACCAAAGGTCGCCGGGTAGTAGTAGATCCAGCAGTTTCAAATGACACCCCAGCAGAAGGTTCGGCCCCTAAGCGTCGCACCAGAAGCACCAAGCCAAAGACCGAAGGTGAATCAGCTTCGGCGGAGACCCCTCAAGCTTCGGCTAGTGAAGGCAAGTCGGAGGCAGGCGAGACTCGCCAGCAGGGAAACCGCGACAATAACCGCGACCGCTCAGAACGACCAGAGCGCTCAGAGAGAAACGACCAGGGCGACGACCGCAATGGTCGCAACAACCGTAACCGTAACCGCAACCGTGACCGCAACCGCAACCGCGGTCGTACCGGTCGTGGGGGAGACTTCCAAGACGAAATCGAGCCAGAAATCAGCGAAGACGACGTCTTAGTGTCGGTCGCCGGTATCCTCGACGTTCTCGAAAACTATGCTTTCATCCGAACCTCGGGCTACCTTCCAGGGCCAAACGACGTTTACGTCTCACTCGGCCAGGTAAAGAAGTACGGCCTGCGCAAGGGTGACGCCGTAGTTGGCGCAATCCGCCAGCCACGCGAAGGCGAAGGCCAGGGCCGTCAGAAGTTCAACGCGGTAGTTCGAATCGATTCGGTTAACGGCCAGACCGTTGCCGAGGCAATGGATCGAGTCGACTTCGGAAAACTAACTCCGCTCTACCCACAGACTCGTCTGCGTCTAGAGACCGAAGCGTCGAAGCTAAACACTCGAATCATCGACCTAGTGGCACCAATCGGTAAGGGCCAGCGCGGTCTTATCGTTTCGCCTCCAAAGGCCGGAAAGACTCTCGTGCTTCAGGCAATCGCAAACTCAATCGCGACCAACAACCCAGAGGTACACCTCATGGTTGTTCTCGTGGACGAGCGTCCGGAAGAAGTTACCGACATGCAGCGCACCGTGAAGGGTGAAGTTATCGCTTCAACCTTCGACCGCCCTGCCGAAGACCACACCACTGTTGCCGAACTAGCGATCGAGCGCGCTAAGCGCTTGGTTGAGCTGGGTCACGACGTGGTTGTGCTTCTCGACTCGATCACCCGATTGGGACGTGCTTACAACCTAAGTGCGCCAGCCTCTGGTCGTATTCTTTCCGGTGGTGTCGACAGCTCGGCACTCTACCCACCAAAGCGCTTCTTCGGTGCTGCTCGTAACATCGAGGATGGCGGTTCGCTAACCATCCTTGCCACCGCACTGGTTGAAACCGGTTCGAAGATGGACGAAGTTATCTTCGAAGAGTTCAAGGGAACTGGAAACATGGAGCTCCGCCTGTCGCGTCAACTAGCCGACAAGCGCATCTTCCCAGCCGTCGATGTAAACGCTTCGGGTACTCGTCGCGAAGAAATGTTGATGAACCCAGACGAAACCAAGATCATTTGGAAGCTCCGCCGCGCACTAGCAGGGCTAGAGCAACAGCAGGCACTAGAGCTTGTTTTGGGTCGACTAAAGGAAACTGCGAGCAACGTTGAGTTCCTCATGCAGGTTCAGAAGTCGATGCCTGTTCCAACCTCCGACGGCGAATAATGCTCGATTCGGTCAAGCCATTACTGGAGGAACACCAGGCTCTGCAGGGGCAACTCTCAGAATCCTCGGTGCACGCCAATCCTGGCTTGGCCAAAAAGCTCAACCGTCGTTACGCCGAATTGAGCGCCATCGTAAACGCCTACAACACGGTTCTTGAGTTGACCGAAGATTTGGCGGCCGCGAAGGAACTTGCGAAGGAAGACGAAGCGTTTGCCGAAGAGGTTACCGCCAACGACGCAAAGCTTCACGATGCCAACGAAAAGTTACGTCGACTGCTAATTCCTCGTGACCCAGACGATGGGCGCGATGTAATCATGGAAATCAAAGCCGGTGAGGGTGGTGCGGAATCTGCGCTATTCGCCGGCGACCTCCTTCGCATGTACATTCAGTACGCCAACTCAAAAGGTTGGAAGACTGAAATACTCGACAAAAATGAGTCGGACCTTGGCGGAATCAAAGATGTTCAGATGGCCATCAAGTCGAACACCACCGACCCGAGTCAGGGCGTTTGGGCTCATCTGAAGTATGAGGGCGGGGTGCACCGAGTTCAGCGTGTCCCAGCTACAGAAACGCAAGGACGAATTCACACCTCCGCTGCCGGAGTTCTTTGCTTTCCAGAAGTCGACGAACCGGAAGAGGTTGAGATCAGCCAAAACGATCTTCGCATCGACGTATACCGTTCATCCGGTCCGGGCGGGCAGTCGGTGAACACCACTGACTCCGCTGTGCGAATTACTCACCTTCCTACTGGAATCACAGTTGCGATGCAGAACGAGAAGAGCCAGCTACAGAACCGTGAAGCCGCCATGCGAGTGCTTCGGGCCCGCATCTTGGCAGCTCAGCAGGAAGCTATTGAAGCAGAACTTTCGGCCGCTCGAAAGTCTCAGGTGAAGTCGGTCGACCGTTCAGAGCGAATTCGCACCTACAACTACCCTGAAAATCGAATTGCCGATCACCGCACCGGCTACAAGTCTTACAACCTAGACCAGGTGATGGACGGGGCTCTTGAACCGGTTATTCAGTCGGCAATCCAAACCGATGAAGAGGCACGTCTAGCAGCTCTGGGCGACAAATAATGCTGCTCGCCGACCTTTTGGCTCGGGGTACCGCATTACTCGCTTCGGTGGGTATCGAATCCGCTCAGGTTGACGCCGAACTTTTAGCGGCACACGTCCTAGGAATTTCTCGCGGTGAACTGCAGGCGAGAACAATCACCAACTTTGAAGTTGAAGATTCGACAAGCATCGAGAATCTATTCAACAAAAGAGCTGAGCGCATCCCTTTGCAGCACCTAACCGGAGTTGGCTATTTTCGAAATCTCTCGCTTGAGGTCGGTCCCGGAGTATTCATTCCCAGACCGGAAACCGAAGTTGTAACCGAATTGGCTATTCAAGCGCTTCGTGCGGTACCTGGCGAACCCATCGCGGTCGACCTCTGCACTGGCTCTGGGGCAATCGCTATTTCGATGGCTACCGAGGTTCCAAACTCCAAAGTTTTCGCCTGGGAGCTAAACCCAGCATCCGAAAACCTACTTCGCAGAAATATCTCCGCAAATGGGGGCGCAGTTGAGTTAGTTATGGGCGACATCGCGGATGATCATCAGCTATTCGCTGAGCTCGCCGGCCGAGTTGATGTGGTTGTCTCGAACCCGCCTTATATCCCAACCGGAGCAATTCCGGTCGACGTCGAGGTACAGCTTCACGAGCCCAAATTAGCCCTCTACGGCGGTCTGGACGGCATGGACATCATGAGGGTTGTTAGTAAACGGGCCAGACAGCTTTTGAAGTCGGGTGGCTTTTTGGTCGTTGAGCACGCCGATTCCCAAGGTCAAATCGTGGCAGACTTGTTTCAGACGGATGGTTGGAGCAAAATTGGTAGCCACCAGGATCTAACCGGTCGTGACCGTGCCACAACTGCGTATAAATCTTTCTAGGAGTGCGAATGAGATTTGATTCCTCGGTAACCTCTGAGCTACTAGATGGCATGCGCCAGGCGAAGCAAACCATCGCTCGGGCCGGCCTAGTTGTTTTACCAACCGACACCGTCTATGGAATCGGCTGCGACGCATTCTCGGCGTTTGCGGTGAACTCACTCTTGGAGGCCAAAGGACGTGGCCGTCAATCACCTCCGCCAGTTCTAATTCCTAGTCTCGACACCTTGCGAGCTCTAACCAGCAATCCGCCGGAGGTGGCGTTCACGCTGGCCGAGAAGTTCTGGCCGGGAGCGCTCACCATTATTCTTCAATCACAACCTTCACTAAATTGGGATCTCGGCGAAACTCGAGGAACCGTTGCTCTGAGGATGCCAAACAACGAATTGGCACTAGCACTTCTTAAGGAGGTAGGCCCTCTGGCAGTCTCCAGCGCGAACCTAACCGGGCAACCGGCCGCGAGCAACATCGACGAAGCTGAAAAATACTTTGGAACCAAGGTCGGGGTTTACCTCGACGGCGGGCCGGCTCCCAGTGCGAAGCCGTCGACTATTTTGGATCTGACCGAAGAAGGCAAAGTCAAGGTTGTTCGGGTTGGGGTGCTTTCGATAGCACAAATCAAGAAGGTGCTCGGTAAGGGTTTCGAAGTAGTGATGGCCGACTAGTGCGCGCCTATCTGTTGATGATTGCAATAACGGCGGTGGTTACATTCGTGGCCACTCACTTCGTCATTAAGCTCACCCGAAAATACAAGATTTACCCAGAAATTAGATCGAGGGACTCACACTCTGTTCCAACTCCTCGCCTCGGCGGATTGGGTATGTTTGTGGGCTTTTTGGCGGCCATGGCTATCGCAGCCAGTCTCGGTTGGTTCAAATCAGTTTTTGTTCAGGGTGGCCCCATCATTGGCGTTGTTGTCGCTGCCAGCATCATCGCAATTCTTGGAGCACTCGACGACGTTTTTGATCTCGACTGGATGCTCAAACTTGGCGGTCAGTTCGTGGCTGCGGGCATTCTCGCTTGGAGCGGGGTTCAGATTGTTTCCCTGCCGATTGGTGGAATCACCATCGGTTCATTTGGCATGTCTTTTGTGGTGAGTGTTTTCCTAACCGTTTTGATCATGAACGCGGTCAACTTCATCGACGGGCTAGACGGACTTGTTGCGGGCGTTGTTCTAATCGGCACCACTACGTTTTTTGTCTATACCTATTTACTCGCTCAGCAGACAACGCCGAGCAACTACTTCAGTTTGGCTTCACTAATCTCGGCAATCGTAATCGGCATGTGCATCGGTTTTCTGCCACACAATTGGCGACCCGCAAAAATCTTCATGGGTGATTCCGGGGCGCTTCTTCTCGCTCTTCTTATGACTACCTCGGCGGTGTCGGTTACCGGGCAACTTGATCCGGTTTTCATCGCGCAATCCAATCTCATGCCAGCGTTCCTGCCAATGATTTTGCCCTTGGCCATACTCGTACTTCCGCTTTTGGATTTCACTCTTGCCGTGCTCAGGCGCCTTCGTGCTGGAAAGTCGCCGTTCGCCGCCGATCGCCAGCACATCCATCACCGCCTGCAAGATTTTGGACACGGCCACCTCGGATCGGTGATTGTCTTCTACATCTGGACCCTGGTTATTTCAGCAGCATGTTTATTGCTCTTCCTGGCTCCGTTTGAATGGGCGATAGGGTTCTCCATTTTCGGCACAGCTGCGGCCCTAGTCTATACAATCTGGCCATTATTGTTTCGCAAATTTCAAAAAGTAGAGGTAGGTAAGTAATGCAATTCGATAACCCACAAACGGTGCTCGCAAAGGTTTTGAAGCTCGGTTCCCTGCTGATTGGTTCGATAGCCATCATTGGTTCGGCAATTGGTTTTCTCGCGGCCGGGCTACCAGGTCTTCTAGGCGCCGTCGCCGGATCCGGAATCGCTTTGCTTTTTGTCACCCTGACCGCACTTTCGGTGCTGTTTGGTTCAAAACTTAGCCTTGGCGGTTTCTACGCGGTGGTCCTCGGCGGTTGGCTTTTGAAGATGATTTTGTTTATGTTCGGAGTGGCTTTGCTAAGCCGAATTGAGGGCCTGAATGGCGTGGCGCTTTTTGTAACGCTAGTCGCCTCTATCCTCGGCTCACTGGCTGTTGATGGCTACGTTGTGACCACCTCCAAAATCCCTGTGGTGTCTCAGTAAAAACCACCAATTTTGGCCATTTCATACTGTTAGAATTTAGTAACTTCCCACTAGCAGTCGACCCAGGAGTTCACTCTGTTTGCTCTAACCCCACTGGTATCATCAGGCGAGTCTTCGGGCTCGGATGACGGCTTTCATGCGCCGACTATTGGAGAGTTTTTCCCTCAGGCAATTTTCTTCGAGGGAACCCCATTTGAGCTAAATCGAATCATGATGATTCGCCTTCTAATCCTGACCGTTTTGATTGTTCTCTTTTGGCTTTGGTCAGGCTCCTTTAAGAAGGCCTACAAAACTGGAAAGATTGTTCCAAGTCGTTTCCAGTTGATGGGCGAAATCTCACTCAACTTTGTTCGCACCAGCATCGCTCACGAGCAGCTTGGCAAGAAGGACGGAGATCGTTTCCTTCCGCTACTAACAACCATCTTCTTCTTAGTCCTAGGTATGAACATCACCGGAGTCATTCCAGCGCTAAACATCTCCGGCACGTCTGTAATCGGGTTGCCACTCGTGTTGGCTTTGGCCGCCTACGTGACCTTTATCTACGCCGGTATGAAAAAGCACGGTTTTGGCTTTTTCAAGAACTCGCTTTTCCCAGCTGGTGTTCCAGCTCCTTTCTACATTCTGGTAACACCTATCGAATTCCTTTCGACTTTCATTCTTCGCCCGGTAACTCTCGCACTTCGATTGATGATGAACATGATTGCCGGGCACCTTTTGCTCGTGCTCTGTTTCTCAGCAACGCACTTCTTCTTCTTCTCATCGCAGGTAGACGGCCTAACCCGTCTCTTCGGTGGAGGAACATTCCTGTTTGGTTTCGCCTTCACTCTGTTTGAGATTTTGGTGGCATTCCTACAGGCATACGTATTTACTCTTCTGACCACGGTCTACATTCAGTTGGCCATGGCAGATGAGCACTAGAGGCTGGCGACCGCCAGTTTCAAACCACGGAAGGGAAATATAAAGTGGACGCAATTAACATCACCGCCGAACTAACCGGAAACCTAGCCGTAATCGGCTACGGTCTAGCAGCAGTAGGCCCAGGTATCGGTGTGGGTCTTGTTGTTTCAAAGACCATCGAATCAATCGCACGCCAGCCAGAACTTGCAGCAAAACTGCAGGTCACCATGTGGCTCGGTATCGCATTCACCGAGGCTCTAGCCCTAATCGGTCTAGCAACCCCGTTCATCTTCGCCTAATTCAAGTCAGGAAAGTGTAATGACCCCTCTGATCCTTGCGGCTGAAACTACTTCTGAAGTAGCTAAGAATCCGCTCATCCCTGAGGTTTACGACATAGTTTGGTCGTCGGTCGTCTTCTTTATCCTGCTTGGATTTTTCTGGTTCCGCGTTCTTCCGAACTTTAAGAAGACCCTGGACGCTAGAACCGAAGCAATTGAAGGGCGATTGGCAGAAGCTGAACGCATTCAAGCTGAGGTGGCAACTCAAACTGCCGATATCGCCAAGGCTCAGGAAAACTCACGAGCCGAAGCATCAGCAATTCGCGAACAGGCTCGCGCCGAGGGTGTAGCCATCCTTGCCGAGTTGAAGGAGCAGGCTAATGCTGAGGCAGCCCGCATCACCGCGAATGCGAAGCAGCAGATTGAAGCCGAACGTCAGGCAGCCCTAGTTTCGCTTCGCGCTGAAGTTGGCACTCTGGCAATCGACTTGGCTTCGGCCGTGGTCGGGGCAAGTCTGGCTAGCGACAAGGTTGCGAGCAAGGTAGTCGACGACTTCCTAAGCGAGCTTGAAGCCGGCGATAAGGCAGGCGCAAAGAAGTAATGGCAAGTTCAACCCGTCAGGCATTAGCACTAGCGAAGGAAGCACTAGCTCCCTCGCTGGCTAAGGCCGACCTCAAGTTCGCTGAAGAGATCTTCGGAATGGGTGCGGCCATTGGCTCATCCGTTCAGTTGCGTAACATTCTTTCGGACCCTTCCGGAGAGAAGAAGGCTAAAGCCGCTCTTACGCAGGCCGTTTTCGGTAAAGCAGTCTCTAAAGAAGCACTTGAGTTCGCCAATACCCTGGCAGGTTACCGCTGGTCTAAAGGTGGCGACCTAGTCGCTGGCTTCACCCAGTTGGGCGTATTTACCATTGCTGGAATCGTGGCTAAAGACAAGAAGCTAGAAGAGTTAGAAGCGGAACTTTTCGCTTTTAACCAGGCGCTTGCTTCAGACCGAGACCTTCAGACCGCCTTCTCTTCGCGTCAGGCTAGCGTAGACGCGAAACTCGAACTGATTGCCGCACTTACCAATAACAAGGTCAGCGAAGCTGCCTCGATTTTGCTACGTAACGCCGTCATTAACGCACGAAACGTTCGTTTGGCAGTGATGTTAGAAGGTTTCATCAAGCAGGTTTCGGCCTACGCTTCCCGTCTGGTTGCCAACGTAACCGTGGCGTCGGAGCTTAGCGATAGCCAGTTGGAGCGGCTAGAAGCGTCGCTCACAAAAACTTACGGTCAGGAAATCAACCTGAACGTGGAAATCGATCCAAGCATCCTCGGTGGTGTAAAGGTTCAGGTTTCCGGAGAGATCATCGACGGCAGCGTTGTTGCCCGACTTAACCAAGCAAAGATGCAGCTCGCCTGAGCTGCTGATTCAAAGAAAAAGAGGAACACGAGATGGCAGATCTAAAGATTAGCCCGAACGAGATTCGCGATGCCCTAAAGGGTTTCGTTAACTCTTACGAAGCTGACAAAGCCAGCCGCACCGAAGTCGGTCACGTAATCGACGCCGGCGACGGCATCGCGCACGTTGAAGGCCTACCCGGCGCAATGGCGAATGAGCTACTGAAGTTTGCCGATGGCACGCTGGGTCTGGCTCTAAACCTCGACGAGCGTGAGATCGGTACCGTTGTTCTCGGTAACTTCGAGGGCATCGAAGAAGGTATGGAAGTTCACCGCACCGGCGAAGTTCTCTCCGTTCCGGTTGGCGACAACTTCCTCGGCCGCGTGGTTGACCCTCTAGGTAACCCAATCGACGGCCAGGGCGAGATCAAGGCTGAGGCACGTCGTGCTCTAGAACTTCAGGCTCCAGGCGTTATGGCTCGTAAGTCGGTTCACGAACCGCTACAAACCGGTATCAAGGCAATCGACGCCATGATCCCAGTTGGTCGCGGACAGCGCCAGCTAATCATTGGCGACCGCCAGACCGGAAAGACTGCGATCGCAGTTGACACCATCATCAACCAGAAGGCCAACTGGGCTTCGAAAGACCCGAAGAAGCAGGTTCGCTGCATCTACGTGGCTATCGGCCAAAAGGGTTCGACCATTGCCGCTGTTAGAGGCGCTTTGGAAGAAGCCGGTGCCATGGAGTACACCACCATCGTGGCTTCTCCAGCATCAGACCCAGCCGGTT
>CALPUC020000023.1 GCA_943326655.2 Rhodoluna limnophila | reverse complement strand
GAGCCATCTGGGCCGGCGGCTCGGGCTGCTTCCGAGCTGGTTCGTGTGCTGTTGGCTGAGGGCGATAACTCGGGGGCGTTGGAGAAGGCGCAGGAGGCTTTTGCTTCGTCGAGCTATATGAATGATCCTCGTGGTTTGAATACGTCGCAGTATTTGTTGGCTCAGGCGATGTTGGCTAATGGCGATGCTTTAGGGGCTATGAAGCAGTTGGAGGAGTTGCGTGCTCGCCAGACCTGGGGGAAGGTCAAGCACAAGGTTCGGGTTGATGTTCTGTTTGCTCAGGCTCTGATGCGCAGTGGTGATTGGGAGGCTGCGTTGCCGCTGTTTGCTAAGACCGTGCCAATGCTTCGCCGTGAGAAGCTGTTTGTTGATTTGGGTAAGGCGCTGGTGTTGCGTTCGGAATGTAACGGGGTTCTGGGGAACATGGATGAATGCGCCAATGATCTGTTGGCTGCGGTTTCGGCGTTTGAGGCAACATCTGAGCTTTCGCTGCTGTGTTCGTCTTTGTTGGAGTTGGCTCACATGGCGATTTCCGCGGGTGACTGGAAGCTGGCCGGGGTTTATTCGTTGCGCATTGTTGAGCAGGTGCTGATGTCGTTCACGCCAGACTACGAGCAGGCTTTGGGGATTTACGCGGTGTCGCTGGCGAAGGCTGGGGATGTTGCTGGAGCTTCGTCGGTTGTTGCCCGTTTGGATGAGATCAAGGGGCTTTCGGGGTTAGCTTTGGCGCACAAGTTGCAGGCTTCGGCGCTGTTGGCTACCGGGGTTCGAGCGAAGAACCTGGCGGCTAAGGCTGTGAAGGAGTACTTGTTAGTACACCGCGCATGGATGTGTTCTGAACTGGTTGGGTTGATGTAGTTTCTGTCGCTTGAAGTTCTCCACAGATTGAAATAGTCTGTCTGTATTACATGTAATACAGGAGAGACTTATGGGCATGATGACACTGAGATTGCGAGACGACCTAGATGCTCGCATAGCTGAGTTAGCAGCTTCGAGCGGGCACACCAAGACTTATTGGGTGACTCGCCTGATTGCCATGGGGCTCAATGAACTTGAATACGAAGTTTGGGAGCAGAAAGCAATCAGCGCTTACCTTGCAGAGAAAAAGCTAACCTCAAAGGATCTCGAAGACGGTCATCCGGAGACGGACGATGTTTATGCCTGGATCGTGGATTTTCCTGGAAACCCTGAACTTCAGGCGCGAACTCAAGAACTTACAAAAGATCGACCAACGACGGGTGATGCAGAAATTAGAAAGACTAAGAACGCTGAGTGATCCTAGAATTGCGGCTCTTGCCCTGGTTGGAAATAGGAGAGGTCAACACAGGATTCGAGTTGGAAAACTAAGGGTCATTGTGACCTTCGATGAAGATAGCCGAACCATCACTCTGGAAGAAGTCAACTTCCGGAGGGAGATTTATTAGAGGGGCAGCACCTTGAGAGTTGCAAGAGTTGGGTCGGCAACGAACTTGATGGCTTGGCCGTAGTGGCGGGCTTTGAAGAGGGCGTCTAGGGCTGGTTGGGTGATGCGCTCCCCTGGGCTGAGCACTGGTACTCCCGGAGGGTAGGGGCAAACCATTTCGGCGCAGATGCGGCCGACTGAGTCTTCTGCTTTGACGATTTCGTAAGGGGAGAAGAAGGCTTCTCTCGGGGTAACCACAACTTCTGGTTCGATGCTGAATGCGGCGGAGATTTCGATAGGTCTCAGTTCGCCGCGGTGAGCGTTAACGCTTTTGATGATGCGGCGGATGAGGTCGTCGATGCGCTCAGGGGTGTCTGAGAAGGTGATCATCGGGATGATGATGTCGCGGTTGGCCATCTCGATGTCGATGTTGTCGTTTAGTAGATCTTGTTCAACTCGGTTGCCGTCGGCGCCAACGGTTGAGAGCAGGATGACCAGCTTGAGTGGGTCGATGTATTGGCCGTCGATGACGCCGATGCCTTCGGCCTTGAGGGCTTCTCGGCCTTTGTTGGTGGCTTCGATGATGGGGCCGATGAGTTCTTTGCCGTGACGGGCAAGTAGGGCTCGGGCGGCGTCGATGCTGGCGAGGATGCGGCCAGACATACTCGTGGTTTGGGTGGCGTCGAACATCTTGTTGAGTCTTGGTAGATCGACGTATTTTCCGTTGGCGAGCAGGATGCTGGCTTGGCTGTAGCTGGGAAGGGTTTTGTGGGCGCTGGTTACTACGATGTCGGCGCCTTCGGCGAGTGGGTGGTTTGGTAGGTCTGGGTGAAAGCCGTAGTGGGCGGCCCAGGCGGCGTCTACTACCAACGGGATGCCGTATTCGTGGGCAACGTTGGCGAGGCGCGGAATGTTGCTCATGGTGCCAACGTAGCTGGGTTCGCCGATTAGAACTGCCTTGGCGTCTGGGTGCTCTTCGAGTGCTCTTTTGAGAGTTGAGCTTGGGAGGTATTCGGGGAGGCCGGTCTCCGGGTTGATGTTTGGCTTGACCCAGATCGGGGTTACGCCGGCGTAGACGAGGCCTACGGCGACTGATTTGTGAAGGGTTCTGGAGATGATCACTTTGTCGCCAGGGCCGGCTACGGCCATGACGGCTGCGTGGTTGGAACCGCTTGAGCCGTTGACGCCGAAGCGGCAGAAGTCGGCGCCCCAGAGGTCGGCGGCTAGTTGTTCTGCCTCTACGACGAGGCTTGGGGAGATGCGGTTGGGGTGGTTGCCGGGGAGAACTGGGATGTCGCCGTCGACGACGGGTCCGGTGAGATCGAGGCGGCCTTTGTGGCCAGGGATTTGGAACCAGGAGCGGTCGGTTTCCATGTCGCGAATCCATGCGTCAAGCAGTGGGGCTGCACCTCTCAGACCCATCGGGTCTTTGGGGTCGAGCAATGTAGCGGCACCGATTACGTGCGACAACCGATCACTTCCTTTTTTGTTTCAGTGGATGAAGAAAGGACCGGGTAAACACCCAGTCCTTTCGACTACTTCTTTTATAAACCTTAGAACGAGTTGGTGTCTAGAGGAATACCAGGACCGAAAGTGGTCGCGATAGATGCCTTTAGAACGTACTTGCCCTTTGAGCTCGAAGGCTTCAAACGAACAACCTCTTCTAGAGCGGTGTTCAGGTTCTCAGCCAACTTCTCAGTGGTGAACGAAGCCTTGCCCACGATGAAGTGCAGGTTAGCCTGCTTGTCAACGCGGAACTCGATCTTTCCACCCTTGATGTCGGTAACAGCCTTAGCGGTGTCTGGGGTTACGGTACCGGTCTTAGGGTTTGGCATTAGGTTACGAGGACCTAGAACCTTACCTAGACGGCCAACCTTACCCATTAGGTCTGGGGTTGCAACTGCTGAGTCGAAGTCGGTCCAGCCGGCAGCTACCTTCTCGATCAGCTCGTCGCCGCCAACCTCGTCTGCGCCAGCAGCGCGGGCTGCATCAGCAGCTGCACCGGTAGCGAATACGATAACGCGGGCGGTCTTACCAGTTCCGTTTGGAAGCGAAACGGTTCCACGGATCATCTGGTCTGCTTTGCGAGGGTCTACGCCAAGCTTGATTGCAACCTCGATGGTTGAATCGAACTTCGCTGAGCCAGTCTCGCGAACTAATGCAACAGCTTCGTCTGGAGTGTAGAACTTACCCTCTTCGATCTTTGCTGCTGCGGCCTCATAGGCCTTACTGCGCTTTGCCATTCTGTTGTTCCTTTCGGTCACAGTAGTGGTCTAACGAACCGCGCCCGGTTCTCCCACGACTATTGCTATTTGTTTTGCGTAAGTTTTTTTACAGCTCGGTGGTGATACCCATTGAGCGTGCGGTTCCGGCGATGATCTTCGCTGCTGCGTCGACGTCGTTGGCGTTTAGGTCGCTCATCTTCTGCTCTGCAATCTTGTAGAGAGCGTCCTTGCTTAGGGTGGCAACCTTCACGGTGTGAGGGGTACCTGAACCCTTGGCAACTCCAGCAGCCTTCTTGATTAGCTCGGCTGCAGGTGGGGTCTTCAAGATGAAGGTGAAGCTGCGGTCTTCGTAAACGGTGATCTCAACCGGTACGACGTTGCCACGCTGGTCGGCGGTGGCGTTGTTGTAGGCGGTGCAGAACTCCATGATGTTCACACCGTGCTGGCCTAGCGCAGGTCCGATCGGTGGTGCTGGGTTAGCAGCGCCCGCCTGGATCTGAAGCTTGATCATGCCGGTGATCTTTTTCTTCGGTGCCATTATGTTTTCCTTTTACTTTGGTTTTTGAAAAATTGTTTTTGAAACTTAGTTGATTGGGCCAACCTGCTCGAAGCCGAGCTCCACGGGAGTCTCACGCTCGAACAGCGAAACTAGGACGGTTAGCTTGTTGCTCTCTGGCTTGATCTCAGAGATGGTTCCAGGCAGACCAGCGAACGAACCGTCGCGGATCATGATGCTTTCGCCAACCTTGTAATCGGTGGTGATTGGAACGTTCTTCGACTTGCCCTTCACTGCGACGCCACTCTTCTGAGCAGCCTTGGCAGCAACTTCTTCTGGAAGTTCGAACAGCCACTTCTTCAACATGTCGAACGCTTCGCGTGGGCGAAGTGGGCTCGGGTTGTCTGAGTTACCAACGAAGCCGGTGACTGCAGGGGTGTGACGGATTAGGTCCCAGGTCTCTTCAGTCATGTCCATGCGGATAACCACGTAGCCGGGAACACGAACGCGGGTAACCAGCTTGCGCTGACCGTTCTTGATCTCAACTACGTCTTCTAGTGGAACTTCGATCTGGTGAACGTCTTCGCCACCAGGCTGTGAAAGCTTGCGGTTCTCAACGTTCTGCTTCACTCGCTTCTCGTAGCCGGCGTATGAGTGCACGATGTACCACTTGCCCGGCTGAGCCTTGAAGTCTGCGAAGAACTGGTCGTAAGGGTCGTCGCTCTCAACAGCGGCAGGAGCCTCGGCGATTTCGATGATCTCGTCGGCGGCAACTGGCTCGTCTGTTAGTTCTTCATCAGAACCTTCAACGTGCATTGCCTCTTCCTCCGGCGAAGACTCGTCTTCCAAAAGGTCGGCGACCTCTTCGGTTGAAGCGTCGTCGGCTGACAGCTCTAGCTCATCCGCTAGTGCGTCCTGGGCCGAGTTCAACTCGTCCTCGTGCTCAATTTCAGTCATGCGACTTCCTTACTTAGAAAAACTAATTAGTTGGGAGAAATGCCCAGACAACTAGAGCGGCAAAGCCCCAGTCCAAAAGAACAATGATGCCCATTACGACGATTACGAAACCAAGAACCACGAAGGTGTAGTTGCGCAGCTCCGGCAGAGTTGGCGTGGTGACCTTCTTCAGTTCGGCCAGTACCTGGCGAACGAAGAGCACGATGCGACCGATTGGTCCGCGTGCGCGAGTGCGATCGGCCTTAGCCTTCTCGACTAGGTCTTCACCAGACTTCTCTAGCTCATCGGTCATACGACTTTCCTTCTACTAATGCCTTGCGGCTGCAGGGCGGACAGGACTCGAACCTGCAACCTGCGGTTTTGGAGACCGCTGCTCTACCAATTGAGCCACCGCCCTAAGGGCTAACAACTCTCCAAAAATGGGCGCACTTCTAGATTGAAAATCTATAGTGATTAAAAATGCCAGATTGGCGAAGTTGTCAACTTACTCACGCAAGTTTACTGGCAACTAAGCCTAAAAAGCAAAGCCAAATCTAGTCACAGCGTTACTTCTTCACCTTGATCTTGGTCTTGGCGCCATAACTATTTGCACCAGCGCCATTTGTTGCTTGAATTGCCAACCAGACGTTGGTTCCAGCCTTGATGCCCGAAACAGTCGCCAGCAATTTATTGCCAACTCGAATTACTTTGTAAGGGGTCGCTGACGTCGCAGTTTTAAAGACACCTACGTTGTAGCTTGTTACAGCTGATCCGTTGGTGACCGTTGGCGCTGCCCATTTAACTGTGATTTTGGATTTGGCCGTTTTCGCTGAGGCCACCGGAAGACTGGCTGCAAAGCCAATTGGCTTTACCGAGTTGAGAACGTAGTTCCAATCACCTTTGGCACTTGGATTGATTGATCGGATACGCACCCAGTAAGTTTCTCCATTAGTCAGCCCGGAGATGCTTGCCGCACTGAGAGAAAAAGCCGGGCCGCCAACAACGAGTGTTTGTTTATCAACCCAGCCTGCTTGGGCAGTGCGCACCTGCACTTCGTAGCCGGTCACATAGTCGCCCACTGGAGGCAATAACCGGAGCTCGATTGACCCGGGTTTTGAAACAGCTTCAGGAAAAAGTCTCTCTACCGGAGTGGAAATGAATTGCCTCAGCAGTGGATAAGACGAACCACCTGGGAAACTCCACACCCCGTCGTTCCAGAACTCAAAACCTAATGACGCTGAAGTGGCGCCTTTAAGTTGTGCTTCTGTAATAGAGTTTCCACAGCCTTCCGGTTCAGTTGCTGCCGTTGAAACATAAAATGTACCGGTTGCATAGTCGCAGCTTGGCATCGGTGGATTATTATCTTCCGGGCCCCACCACGGCATTCCTGACAATGAAATTGGAGATGTCCAGCCTCCAGTCATAGTGCCAATGAACATTGAATTCGAAATCGTTCCAATTGGCACGCTTGAAGTCCCATTCACTAATCCAACGAAGCCGCCAATATATCCTCCGTCACCAGTTTTAGTTATGGCCAAGTTTGAAATCGTGTTCGAAATTACACCTCCCATTAGCATTCCTGTCAGGCCTCCGGTGTAGCCAGAGTTGGTTGTCACCGTTCCCTGAACCTCAACCTGGTCGATACGACCCATAATTCTGTAGGCCAGGATACCGACGTAACCTCGGTTGTCTACAGTGAGACTGGCGTTGGTGAATTTGATGTTTGATAGCAATGAGTCCGCGCCAAGAACATCAAACAGCCCATCAACCTGAGTAGTTGAGTTCGAAATAATAGTTAGACCATTCACGGTGTGACCCGCACCGTTCAGGGTGCCGTTAAAATATGAATTGTCATTCCAGGCCACATTCGTGAGATCAATGTCGTCACCCAGGACATAGTTACCCGAAGTTGCTGTCTGAAGGGCGATGAAATCATCCGAATTACAAATAATGTAAGGCGACCCTACCGAGCCGTTACCGGTGGAAACGCAGTCTGCGGCAGATGCTGGAGAGACTTGGCTGAAACCAAGCGTTGCTAGCGCGAATACAGTTAGCGATGAAAATAGTTTGCGAAGCATGATGCTTCCTTCCCCTGTAGGTGATAGTTCAAGGTTACGGCTATTCGCTAATGCGAACTCATAGTTGATTGTTTTGTGTCGGATAACCGGTCTTGCTTACTTGACCGCCAAAGTACTGGCGGAAAACTGAACCTGGGTTGCATTGTCAGACTTCACGGAAAGCTTGACCTGAAGGAACTTGCCCTTATGGCTCGACTTCAACTTGTAAGTCGCGGCAGTGGCTCCGGAGATTGCAGAACAGTTCTCGGTGGCAATGCTCAAAACTTCAGTTACCCGGTACTGGCAGGAATACCACTGGTAAGAGAAGTTCCAGCGCTGGCCGATCAGGTTCGGGGTAACCAGCGGCAGCTTGGCGCTAATGGTGGCGTTCGCTTTGGCAGTGCCCAAGATTTTCACGTCTGACATCAAATCGGGTGCATCCGAACGAATGCGAACCCGAGTCTTGATTGTTGTGGAACCATACATGCTATTGAGCAAATAAACATCGCCGTCGGGCGAGAATGAGGCCTGGTTTCCACTGGTGCTGAAGCTCATACCTGGGAAGGTGACATCGGTGTCTGAGCGATTTCCACGAAAGAATGAACTGACGGTAAGTGATGGGGCAAGTCCTCGGGAAGATTGCCAAACAACACTCAGGTGCCCGAGAACATCTAAGTGCATGCCAACCACATTTTGATTCCCGAATTCCCCTTGCGAAGAATCCACATTAACGTTTTGAAGCGATCCCACACCATTTCGGAACAAGATGTACTTGGCCGTTTCTTCGTAGTTTTGATTGCGGAGAGCATAATCTGAGAAACCGATGGCGCTCTGACCTCCAACAAATTTGGTCTGGTGAACCCGACCATTTCCGCCTTCGAATGTGTAAAGCACCTGAGCGGATGCAAAACGCGAAGTGCTTGCATCGAAGACCTGATTGCTTAGCTTCGTCGGATCGCCTTCAGTGCAACCCCCCGAGACGTAGATGACGGCGAATTTGTTGAGCGCGGTTTGGTGGATTCGTTCCGAGTACAAACAGCTCCCGGTGGCGCGAAGCTGCGGCGCGGTAAAGCTACTGCCCTTGTCACCAGTTGAAAAAGAACTCATTAGGGATCTCAAGTTGTCTTGACCAATCGAGGTCCAAGCCGCCAGCCAGCCCTTAGTGGTTGGTTTGATTATTAGGCCAAAGAGGTTCTTGTCACTCGTGTTCAGCACGGTACCAGCCGACCACGACTTTCCAAAGGGCTTAGTTCGGTAATGAACCTTGTTGGTTTTATCTGGTGCAACTATTACGTATGCCAAGCCGACCGCCCCGAGTGAATTTGTGGCGACCGAGTATTGCCCGACTCCACAGCTGGACATCATCTGGTTCTCTAAGCACGCTGATCCAGCAGGTTCGCTGGTGGTCTCCAAAACCGTTGGAGTCGACCAGACTTGACCGTCTCTAGAAGTGATATGGTTCAGAGTCGATTGACTTGAAGATTCGCCTCTAATTGAAGCGCCGTAAATGAGATTGATGACGCCGTTGGAATCGATCCAAGAAGAAGCTTCGTCTGCGATCCAATAATTCTTGTTGTTGGTGTTACTTTCGATCAAAAATGGTCCGTGAATAGTTCCCGTGCTGCTAACAGTGAAGGTTTTTAGGAAGCGTGATTGGTCAGAATCTTTATAACCGTTGTAAACATAAACCATCTCGCTGTTTACCGACTTCCCGATAGGAAAGGGATCCCACCGGTTCTCGAGGGCCTCTGAAACATTGACATCGCTAGAGTAATCTGGCCAGGCCTGAGCTGGACCGGCTTGAGTCAAGCCAATTGTGGCGAGTGCGAATACGACGATGCTTGAAACCAGTTTGCGGAACATGATGATCCCTTTTCTATTTAGTTTTTGCTGTGCTCGGCGAGAACAGAGTGGTTGTTCCCACGGCGTTGGTGTTGGTTACCGCAACAGCAACGTACTTGTTCTTCTGCTTGGTGGTTACCTTGAACTTTGTTGCTTTCGCTTTGGCAATAGCAACACAGCCTGCTGGAACTGTTGTCTGAACAGTTGCGACCTTGGTTCGGCAGCTGTACCACTGGATACTCGTGGTTCCGATGCCAGACCGGCTTGAGAAAGTTGGAACCGTTGCTGAAAGGGTGGCCGCCACTTTTGCTTTCCCATTCATTTTCATCAGTCCGGTTGGGACGGGAGCTTCTGCGCCCTGATAAGCAATCGTTTTTGCTGTGTTGGTCTGCCAATGTTTTATTTCAAGAAACATGTTTCCGCTAGGCGATACGGTGCCTATTGAGTTACCTGCTGCCATGTCGACGGGAATCGGAGTTACCGTAGGCACCCCGAGTGGGCTTACCGATACCAACTGTGGTGATTGCCATTGACCCGAGTAGGCAAAACTCACGGTGCCGTCTCCATTTACTCTCAAACCAAAGACGTTTGGTTGTTGATCACCAACATCTGCAACCTGAACAGCTGGTTTCGCTACGCCATCAATGATGTCCACTAGGAATATCTTGGACTGCTGAACGGCAGCGATGGAGACCGCATAAATGTAGGAAACACGGTTACCTCGGCTTGCAACCAAGTCGGTGCCAGTAGCTAACCATGACGCCGCAGTGTTCAAGGTCTCCTGAGAAGACCAAGTTCTGGTCTT
>CALPUC020000022.1 GCA_943326655.2 Rhodoluna limnophila | reverse complement strand
GATGAAGTCGTCGACGACTTCCATTTTAAAGCGTTCGGAAAAATCCCAGACGAAGTATTTGATGCCGAGAAGAGCTGAAACGCGCTGGGCGTCCATGGAGTCTTCGATGGTGCAGCAGCCGCGGGCTCCGGTTCGTAAGGTGCCTGCGTTACGGCTTAGGGCTAGGTGAACGCCAACAACTTCGTGGCCGGCATCGACGGCTCTGGCGGCTGCTACGGCGCTATCTACGCCGCCGCTCATTGCAGCCAAAACCTTCATAGGTCAATTTTACCTGTGACTAGGCGGTTAGACCGGCCTTGAGTGCTGCGGCGTGAACTTCTGGAAGTACTTTGAGAAATTCGTCGATTTCGGCCTTTGTGGTGTCTCGGCCGATAGAAATTCGCAAGGTTCCGGTGGCTTCTTCTTCAGATCTGCCCATGGTTAGTAGAACATGAGATGCCCTGGCAACTCCGGCCGTGCAGGCAGAACCGGTGGAGACGGCGATGTTGTGCTGGTCGAAGAGGTAGAGCATGCTATCTCCCGAGCAGCCGGGGAAGGTGAAGTGGGCTAGGTCGGGAACTCCTGGCGCTGAGCCTCTTGAGAACCTGGCGCTAGGGATGGCACGAGTTACACCGGTGGTGAGTTGGTTGAGTAGGTCATGTCGAGCCCAGCCGTCGGTGGAGAGTTTGCTCTTGCTGAGTCTGGCGGCAGATGCGAAGGCTCTGGCGCCGGCTGCGTTCATGGTTCCGCCGCGGAGGTCGCGCTCTTGGCCGCCACCCTGCTGGATGCTGGTTAGTTTGGCGTCTCGGGAGACGATGAGTGCGCCAACACCAACTGGGCCGCCAACTTTGTGGGCGCTGAGGCTCATGGCGGTTAGGCCTGGGAAGAAGTTCACGTCGGTGTGACCAAAGGCAGCTACGGCGTCGGTGTGAACTGGGATGCTGTGAATTTTGGCGAGGTCAACCACTCGTCTTAGATCGGTAAGCACGCCGGTTTCGTTGTTCGACCACATGAGGCTGATCAAGGCCACTTTGCCCTGGTTGTCGTCGAGGAAGATGGCAAGTTCGTCGAGGTTTACTACCCCGCGTTCGTCGACGCTGAGCCAGTGAACCTTGGCACCCTGATACTTCTCAAGCCATTCGATTGGGTCGATAACCGCGTGGTGTTCGGTGTAGGCGGAGACGATGATGTTGCGGTCTGGATTGTCGTTGGTGGCAGCCCAGTAAAGGCCTTTGATGGCTAGGTTGTCTGATTCGGTGCCGCCCGAGGTGAAGATGACTTCCTGGCGATCACAGCCAACCACACGAGCTAAGTCTTCTCTGGCGCCCTCAAGCATTCCTCTGGCGGTTTGGCCCATGGTGTGAATCGAAGAGGGATTGCCGAGCTTTAGTAGGTCCTCCGCCAAACGCTCAACGACCATCGGGTAGATTGCGGTGGTCGACGCGTGGTCGAGGTAAATACTCATACCTCTAGCCTACTTTTTCTGAAGGTCACCTTAACCTTTGATAATCGGGGTGGAGAGTAGGCTTTTCTTCATGTCCACATCCCCTTTACCGCAGGAAACCGCGCTCGGCGTAACCCTGCATGAAGGCGGCGGAACTTTTCGCATCTATTCGGCCAATGCCACCGCGGTTCGTTTTGTAATCGTTGACGCTAACGACCCGAAAACCGAACTCACCGTTTTGGAGTGCAGTCAAGGCGTTGACGATATCTGGGAAGTGCACAGTTCTGAGATTGCGCTGGGTGTTCACTACACGCTTCAGGTTGAAGGGCCAGAGGGCCCTCGAGACGGATTCAACCCGGAAATCGATTTGATTGACCCCTATGCCAGGGGCGTGGTTCGTGAGGGTCCTCGAGATTTTCACAACGTGGTGCTCGATCGCAGTTTCAACTGGGACGGCGTTACCAAGCCAAACATTCCCCTGTCTTCAACGGTTATCTATGAGGCTCACGCGCGAGGGCTAACCCGCGGCAATCTTGATTTACCTGATGAGTGGCGAGGAACCTACGCCGCTCTTGCGCACGAAACCACAATTACTCACCTCAAGAAGATCGGCGTTACCGCGGTTGAACTACTGCCGGTGCAGATGTTCATTTCAGAGCCACGTTTGATGAACATGGGCCTAATCAACTACTGGGGTTACAACACCATCAACTTTTTCACTCCGCATCACCGCTACGCCACATCAGCTGCCATTGAAGCCGGGCCTGATGCGATTGTGCGCGAATTCAAAACCATGATTCGTGAGCTGCACCGCAACGACATCGAAGTTTTTTTGGACGTTGTTTACAATCACACCGCTGAAGGGGGAAACCGAGGTCTTACCCACTCGTTCCGAGGTATCGACAACTCGTCTTACTACCGCTTAGACGATCTGGGAAATTATCACGACACCACCGGTTGCGGAAATTCCCTGAACTTCGCCAACCCTCGGGTTGTTGAGTTAGTGCTAGACAGCCTGCGCTATTGGACAGAGGAAATGCAGGTCGACGGGTTCCGATTCGATTTGGCAACAACCTTGGCTCGCGATGAGGGAAATCAGTTTGACCCGAACCATCCCCTGCTCCTCGGCATGATCGCCGATCCGATAATTTCCTCGGCCAAGTTGATTGCCGAACCGTGGGACGTTGGCCTAGGCGGTTGGCAAACCGGTAATTTCCCGGACGAATTCAGCGAGTGGAACGACCGCTACCGCGATAGCGTGCGTCGTTTTTGGTTGACCGATATCGCCAATCACCGAAACAGTGGGCATTACGGAAATGGCGTTGCCGAGTTGGCCACACGGTTGGCTGGCTCGAAAGATGTAGTCCACGGTAAGCAAGGAACTCTGGGGACGGTGAACTTTGTAACCGCCCACGACGGCTTCACGCTTCACGATCTAGTCAGTTACAACGTGAAACACAACAACATGAACGGCGAATCGAACCGCGACGGCAGTTCAAACAACCACTCCTTCAACTTCGGGGCGGAAGGCTTACCAGCCGACGCGAGTATCCTGCTGGAGCGTCACAAGATGATGCGAAACCTTTTGGCAACACTCCTGTTTTCCTCTGGGATTCCGATGGTTACCGCAGGAGACGAGCGGGCCAAGACTCAGCAGGGAAATAACAACGCCTACTGCCAGGACAATGTGTTGAGCTGGGTTGATTGGGAACTTTCTGAATTCGAATCCAACATGGAAACCACATTCGCGCATCTCACTCGGTTGCGTGCAGAGAATGTGTCGCTTCGTCCGATGAACTTTGGGAACTTTGAGGGTGCTAAACCTGGTTCCGACCTTATCCGCTGGTATAACCAAGCCGGCCTACTCATGACGGACGAAGACTGGAACTCGCCGGAAACACGTGTAATTCAGAGGCTAAGTGAAAACATCGACGATTCGGGGAATCACAATCTAACCCTGCTGGTTGTGAACGGCTCTGAAGAGTACGTTAATTTGATTTTGCCAATTTGGGAGACCGTGCAGAGTTACGAACTGCTCTGGGACAGCGTTGATGAAGTGCCAAATGTGCATGAAACAGCCTTCAAAGCGGGCAAGAATGTTGCCGTTTCGGAATGCTCGGTGAAACTTTTCCGCGCTGTCGCTGTCTAACAATCGCTAAGTTTGTTATGTGAGCACCATTTCTTATCGACACTCGTCGCCAATTGGCCGCATTCCGATTTCCTCGGTTAGCCCGGTAGTTGATGGCGGAAGATGGCGAGCCAAAGCTTTCGTGGGAGAAATGGTCCCGTTTTCTGCCGTGGTTTTTCGAGAAGGTCACGATGCTCTCGGCGTTGAGCTCCTGATTACCTCCCCGGCCGGCAAAACTCAGGCAATCCGAATGCACGAAGGTGCTGCTGGAAGTGACACCTGGTATACCAAAGCCGTTCTAAACGAATTAGGCAACTGGTCGTTTCGGATTCAGGCATTCAGTGATGAATACAAAACTTGGCATCACAATACCGAGCTGAAACTCGAAGCGGACATCGACCAGGAGTTGATGATGCTCGAGGGTATTCGACTGTTTACCAATGCGGCCAGCGACAAAACCCGAAGCAAAAGTTCGGCGCAGCTCTTGGTTAGATTAGCCGAGACCCTTAGCGACACCAGCCTCTCATTCGAGACGCGTTTCAAGGCTGCCGAATCAGCGTCCGTTTTATCGTCAATTTCGAAAGAACCGATTCGAAATCTCACTACGCATAGCGATTCGTATCTAATTCAGTGTGAGCGAACTCTGGCCGGCTCTGGCGCCTGGTATGAATTCTTCCCACGCAGCGAAGGCGCCAAATTCGACGCCAAGACCAAGACCTGGGCTTCGGGCACTTTCAAGACTGCGGCTAAACGCCTTCCCGCGGTTGCTGCCATGGGCTTTGAGGTTCTCTACCTTCCGCCGATTCACCCGATTGGTCGCTCACACCGCAAGGGACCAAACAACACTTTGGTTGCAGGCTCGCAAGACCCAGGTTCACCGTGGGCAATTGGTTCGGCCGAAGGTGGGCACGATGCGGTGCACCCAGACTTGGGAACCGTTAAAGACTTTGAGAAATTCGTCAAGGATGCGAATGCCTTAGGAATCGAGATCGCACTCGACTTTGCTCTGCAAGCCTCGCCGGATCACCCTTGGGTGCAGTCGAATCCGGAATGGTTTACCACTCGCGCCGATGGCACCGTGGCTTACGCCGAGAACCCGCCAAAGAAGTATCAAGACATTTTCCCGATCAACTTTGATAACGACCCGGAAGGGTTCTATCAGGAGGCTTTGCGCCTGTTGAAGCTTTGGATTTCGCGCGGAGTCAGGATCTTCCGCGTTGATAACCCGCACACCAAACCGGTGAACTTTTGGGAATGGATTATTGGCGAGATCAACGCCGAGTACCCAGACGTGATTTTCCTGGCGGAAGCCTTCACTCGCCCGGCAATGATGCACATGCTCGGCAAGGTTGGCTACCAGCAGTCGTACACCTACTTCACCTGGCGCAACACCAAGCACGAACTAACGCAGTATCTAAACGAACTGGCGCACACCAGTTCGGCGTTCTTCCGCCCGAATCTCTGGGTAAGCACCCCAGACATCCTCGTTCCTTACCTTCAGTTCGGCGGGGTTGCCGGGCACCAGATTCGTGCCGCGATTGCGTCCTTGGCGGGAAGCAGCTGGGGAATGTATGCCGGTTACGAACTCGTTGAGGCCGCCGCTCGCCCTGGTGCAGATGAGCACATCGACTCGGAAAAGTATGAGTACAAACCGCGCGATTGGGCCGCAGCCGACAAGGCTGGAACCACCATTGCGCCGTTCATCACGAAGCTGAACGAAATTCGCAAGAGTCACCCGGCGGTAGGTCAGATTCGAAACCTAGAAACTCATAACAGCAGCCACGATTCGCTTTTCGTGTTCACCAAGCACCTCTCCGCCGAGAACTCACCAACCGGCAAGGCCGACACCCTGATTGTGATTGTGAACCTCGACCCGAAAAACGTTTCCGACGGCGAAATTCAGCTCGATTTGTGGAAGCTTGACCTGCCTTATGAAGTGCCGTTCAAAGTTACCGATTTGATGACCGGCGAGAGCAGAAGCATCAGTGCCAAGAGTTACGTGCGCATTGACCCAACCGAGCAGCCGGTAATGGTGCTTCGAGTAGATCGCGACAAATAGTAGATGGCTAAATCGAGCACACTCAATCTTCCGGTTCTTGATGCCGAACTTTTAGATGCTGTTAGTAACGGAAAGCACCACGACCCGCATTCGGTTTTGGGTGTGCATCCAATTGTCGGCGGCTGGGTTATCCGCGCGCTGAGGCCTCTGGCTTCGTCGGTGGTGGCAAAGGTTGGAAAGACCGAAGTTCCGCTCACTCACAGTTTCAACGGAATTTTTGAAGGAGCCGTGGCCGGAAAATCGGTTCCGAATTACACGATTCACGCAACCTACCCGGACGGCGAATGGGTCGGAGACGACCCCTATCACCACGCGCCAACAGTTGGGGAATTAGATCTTCATCTGATCCATGAAGGTCGTCACGAAGAGCTTTGGAAGGCTCTCGGAGCCAATCTGAAAGGCGATGGCACAGCGTTTGCGGTTTGGGCACCGAATGCACAGGCAGTGCGCGTGGTTGGCGATTTCAACGGCTGGAACGGCGTTACTCACGCAATGCGAGTTATGGGCTCAAGCGGTGTTTGGGAACTTTTTGTTCCAGGTATCGGAGCCGGCACCAAGTACAAGTTTGAGATCCTCACCAAGGCCGGCACTTGGATTACCAAGATCGACCCGATGGCGAAATTTGCCGAGACTCCCCCGCAGACGGCTTCGGTAGTAGCGACAAGTAGTTACAAGTGGAAAGACAAGACCTGGCTAACCGCTCGTGCCAAACGAGACGCGCTGGCATCACCGATGAGCATTTACGAGTTGCACGTTGGCTCGTGGCGTCAGGGCCTCACCTACCGCACGATGGCCGATGAACTTATTCCTTACGTGAAAGAGCTCGGCTTCACCCACGTTGAGTTCATGCCGATAATGGAACACCCTTATGCGCCGTCTTGGGGTTACCAGGTCACCGGCTATTTCGCTCCAACCTCACGCTTCGGCGGCCCAGACGATTTGCGCTACCTAATTGACCAACTGCACCAAAACGGCATCGGCGTAATTCTCGACTGGGTTCCAGCGCACTTCCCGAAAGACGAGTGGGCACTCGGACGATTCGATGGCGAGCCGCTATACGAACACGCCGACCCGCGTCGTGGTGAACACCCAGACTGGGGAACCTTCATCTTCGATTTCGGCCGCACCGAGGTTCGAAACTTCCTCGTTGCCAACGCGCTCTATTGGATTGAAGAATTCCACATCGACGGACTGAGAGTAGACGCGGTTGCGTCGATGCTCTATCTCGACTACTCCCGCGAGGGAGACGATTGGGTGCCAAACGTTAACGGTGGTCGCGAAAACCTAGATGCCATTGCGTTCATGCAGGAAGCGAACGCCACGGCCTATCGCCGCAACCCCGGTGTGATGATGATTGCCGAAGAGTCGACCAGCTGGGGTGGAGTCTCTGCGCCAACCGACGGCGGCGGATTGGGCTACGGCTTCAAATGGAATATGGGTTGGATGAACGATTCACTTCGGTACATCGAGAAAGACCCGATGTACCGCTCTCACCACCACGGAGAACTCACCTTCTCGATGCTCTACGCCTACGACGAGAAGTTCATCCTGCCAATTAGCCACGACGAAGTTGTGCACGGTAAAGGCTCCCTATTGGCGAAGATGCCTGGCGATCGCTGGCAGCAGCTGGCCAACGTTCGTGCCTACCTAGCATTCATGTGGTCTCACCCTGGCAAGCAACTGTTGTTTATGGGAAGCGAGTTCGGGCAACAGAGTGAGTGGAATCAGGAGCACGGTCTCGAGTGGGGAATTCTCGACCAAAAACCACACCTGGGGCTGCAGTCTCTGGTTCGGGAACTTAACCGCAATTATCTGGAAAACCCGGCCATGTGGGAACAAGACCACGTCCAGGCCGGATTCCAATGGATTGACGGCGGAAACTCACAACAAAACCTGCTGAGTTTCATTCGCTACGACAAAAAGGGAAACCCGATCGCCTGCGTGATCAACTTCGCCGGAACACCTCACTATGATTTCCGTTTAGGGCTGCCTAGGGATGGGGCTTGGGACGAAATTTTGAATACCGACTCCGAAGTTTTCGGTGGATCCGACGTGGGAAATCTGGGTCGAGTAGAAACCGAAGGTGAAGGTTCACACGGCCAACCGTTCGCGGCAACTATTCAGGTTCCGCCATTAGGCGCAGTTTGGTTTAGACCCGCTCAAACTAGTAAAGCAAGGTAGCCAAACGCCCTCGAGCGTTTTTTACCTGTTCGTTGGAATTACCAGCGATTTCAAAGTACTCGAGCAGACGTGCTTTGACCAGTTCTTGTTCCTCCGAAGTAACTTGAATGAAAAGCGACAAAAGTAGATCGAAGGAAGATTGGAAATCTCCAATGGCTGCCAAAACATCAGCCAAGACCAAAGCTTCTTCGAAGTTATTTGGTTGAGACTCCAGAATTTCCTCGTGGGGTAATTCCATGGTGCGTTTCATGAGCGTGACCTGGGCTAAAAGTGCCGAGGTAGCGACATCTTTCGGGTTCTCCAATTTGAGTTTCGTTAGAAGATCGTGAGCCTTGTCTACCTCTCCCGCATCAACTAGTTCAAGCGCCTCCTGCAGGGGTTTGGGAAGCTCTGGAATGGCCTCTGATACATCGCCCTCGATCAAACGCCCAACTACGCCCTGCGTTGCCGCGCCAGCAATTAGCTGGTCTAAAACCGCTTGAAACTGGCTCTCCTCAAGTAAGCCTTCGAAAACAGGAATCGGTTGGCCATTCACCAGTGCAAACAGGGATTGGGGAGTCTTTAAACCAAACGCTGCGGCAACACGAGGTTCACCCCCCGAATCGACCCGGCCTAGGTAGACCTGACCCGAACGAGCGCGCACAGCCGTTTCTAGGGCGGCTGAGGCGGAACCCTGAAAGAACTCGAGGATAACTGGAACGGTCTTTGATATCGCAATGACCGACGGAAGGGTCTTTTCCGTGACAGTGGCGACAAGACTTGCAACCTTCAAAGCCGGCGGCTCTCCCGTTGCCGAGCTTTGTTTGAACTTTGATAGGTCGATTCCGCCGGAGAGAGACATTACAGGGCTTTAACCTTCAGAAGACCGGTCTGCCAGCCAAGAAGTTGCACTCTAGCTTCTTGCCCAACGGACGGTACGTAAAAGAGCAGCATATCGCCGTAAGTAGAAGCGACGCCGGTAACTGAACCTTTGGACCCCAGGGCAACCTGCTGAAGCTCGTTCACGGTAATCCCCGAGTTTCGCTTGATGGGTTTGATCTTTGTGATGTCTTTCATGTAAACAGCTACCAGTGCGCCACCATCCGCCGTGGACATGGAAATTGGTTGAGGATCAGCCAGTATGTGCTGATAGGTGAATTTGGCGCTCTTTAGGGTGTCTACTTGCTTTTTTTGTTCGGCAGAAATGGTCTGGTAAAACTTATCCGCCGTTAGCTCAAACTTGCCAAAAAATTGTGACGCGGAACCTTGATCAATTACCGAACCGTACGCGCTGGGCAGTTCGTTGGGTGCCAGTTGCAGATAAGCCGAGTCTGGCATTACCGGCACCGCTCCATCTTTCACCGCTGCAACCCGAGGAAGTTTCACTCCGGATGCCAAGGTTGCCAGGTATTGCACTTGGTACTGCTTACGTGGCTCTGCTTGAACTAAGACCAGCATTTGTGGAGCCGTGCCCTTGTCTGTTCCGGTAACCACCATGAGAGTTCTCGGCCAGTCACTGGTTGCCGAAGGCAAACTTAGGGTGAGCGGCGAACTATAAATGGGTTCCAGCGCAGGGGCCTTTTTAGTCTTCTTCAAAAGCCCGTAGGCGGCATCCCTCATTTCTAATGCTGGGCCGCTGAATCTCGGTAACAGTTGAGCAGCCGTGTTCGATTCGTCCGCGGTCTCGGCAATTCGGGAAACAGCTGAAACGATTCTCCGAATCTGACCGATTTGCAGGGCCGCCGGAGCGTTTACAACTTCGTTAGCGTCTTTAGTCGGCGACGGAGAAGCGTTTGGAGTAGCGGCGGCGCAGCCGGTGACCATCGCTAGCGATACGAATGCCGCAGGTATAACGGCCAAACTGCGACGAGAGGAGCGCCGGCCTCGCGGAGGCAGAGAGGACTCTGTGCGCTTGCGCCTAAGTTTTGGTCCCTGAGGAGCCTTTGGCAGTTTCCTACGAGGACGCCTGGCATTACGGATGCTTCTGAATACAAAAAAGTTGTAAATCAGAGTGATAACCAATAGAGACAGCCCCGAGTTGATCAAAATGTTAGATGGAG
>CALPUC020000021.1 GCA_943326655.2 Rhodoluna limnophila | reverse complement strand
CTATTCGCCGCCTACGCCTTGGCCTGGTTCAACTTCAAGGGCAAAGACACCATCTTCTTCATCATCTTCGGTCTACAGATTGTGCCAATCCAGCTAACGCTGATTCCATTGCTGCAGCTGTTCTCGAAGGGTCTGGTGATCGGCGGAGTCACCATCATCCCCGATTTGAACATCACCGGTACATTCCTGCCAATCTGGATTGCTCACACAATCTTCGGGCTACCGTTGGCGATTTTCCTACTCCACAACTTCCTCAGCCAGATTCCTCGCGAACTGATTGAAGCTGCTCGAGTAGACGGAGCCGGCTGGTTCACCCTGTTCACCAAGATCATCCTGCCGCTCAGCGTGCCAGCAATCGCTTCATTCTCGATCTTCCAGTTCCTCTGGGTGTGGAACGACCTTTTGGTCGGTCTAACCTTCGGCGGTGGCGTGAAGGAAGTTGCACCGATGACGGTTCGTATCGCGGAAATGGTTGGAACTCGAGGCAGCGGCTGGGAGCTACTAACCGCCGGCGCGTTCGTGTCGATGATTGTTCCGCTGATTGTGTTCTTCGCTCTGCAGCGATTCTTCGTGCGTGGCCTACTGGCCGGTTCGGTGAAGGGCTAAAGCCTCTACCGCAGTTCTAGCAGGCGCTTGAACATCCGAGCACTCGCCTTGGGCGTGCGTTCCATCGTCTGTTGGTTCACGTGAACGATACCGAAGGTCATCTTCCACCCTTCCGCCCACTCTAGGTTGTCGAATAGAGACCAGGCGTAGTATCCGCGTAGGTCAACCCCGGCGTCTCTGGCATCCAGAGCCGCGTTGATGTGGTTTAGGTAGTAATCAATTCGATCTTGGTCGTTTACGTAACCGTCGACCAGTTCGTCGTCCTTGAACGCTCCACCGTTTTCGGTAACGTAAAGCGGCACTCCAGGAAGGCGTTCAGCCGTCTCCTGCAGAGTGGTCGTCATGCTCGAGGCATGAATTTCCCAGCCCATGCTGGTTCGTGGTTCACGAGGAACAAAAGTCACATCCGGCATTCCAGGGTAGACGTCGGTGTTTTGACCCACGATGAAGCCCTTGTCGGTTTCGCTTGGGCTCTCGATTCGGTTCGGGGTGTAGTAATTGATTCCGAGCCAATCGATCGGAGTTGCAATTTCCGCGAGCTCGGAAGCCTTCACAAAACTCCAGTCGGTGATGTGCTTGGTCGCTTCGATAACATCGGCGGGGATTCCGCGGCCTGCTACCGGGTCTAGGAATAGTCGGTTCTGCAAGCCGTCCATGATTTTAGCCGCCTCCAGAGTGCCTTCGTCTTCGGCAATCATGCTGGTGAGGTTCAAGACAAGTCCGGTGTTTTTGGCGCCATTGGCTCGAAGTGCTTCGATTCCCCGGCCGTGGGCTAGCAGCAGGCGATAGGCGGCCTCTAAACCTCTGGCTGGGTCGTTGGCGCCAGGAGCGTGAATGTCGGTTGCGTAGCCGAGGAAGGCGGATACCCAAGGCTCGTTGAGCGTGGCCCAGGAGTCGACTCGATCGGCAAACTTGTCAGCCAAAACCGCCGCGTAGTCGGCAAACTTGTCGGCAATTGGCTCCCAGGTCCAGCAGCCTTGGTTGCCGAAAGTTGAAGGAAGGTCCCAGTGGTAAACCGTGGCAGCCGGCTTGATACCGCGTTCCAGCAGACCGTCGATTAGGCGGTCGTAAAAACCGATTCCCTCGGAGTTCAAGGCTCCTTCGCCGGTGAGCATGATTCGAGGCCACGAGAATGAGAAACGGTATGAGTCAACCCCGAGCCATTTGAGTAGCTCAAGGTCTTCACCCACACGATTCACGTGGTCGCAGGCCGGCTCTCCCGTGGAGCCGTCCTTGATCTTGCCGGCTCTGGCGAAGTCTTCCCATATAGAAGAACCCCGACCTTCGAGATTGCCCTCGATTTGCCACGACGAAGTGGCCGTGCCCACAACAAAATCGCTAGGCAGTCTTTTAGCTATGGCGCCAAGGCGCTCTTCGAATGAATTCAAGAATTTTCTCTTTCTGGGTATCAAGTAATTTTACAAAGCGATTGCTTACAAAGTGGCGACATTGGAAAACTCCCAACTGCCTTAAACTTAGGTATCACCCGATTACCGCGCGAGGAGCGATTTTGACCGAGAAACAGGTTCGCCCGCGCACGGAAGGGTGGTCTCAGAAGCTCGGCTCCGATGGCAAGCCGCTTTTGGAGTTCGAGCAAAAACGTCGCGGCCTCCCATCGACTCACTTTGTTGATCTCACCGTTGAGGAGCGAGTAGCAAAGGTCAAGTCACTAGGACTTCCAGGTTTCCGGGCCAAGCAGCTTTCGACGCACTACTTCGTTCATTACACGGACCAGGCTGAAGCAATGACCGACCTTCCTAAAGAGGGTCGAGAAGAGCTGATTGCCGAGCTCTTTCCGCCTTTGCTCACCGAGGTGAAGCGATTGCAAACCGATAAGGGCGACACCATCAAGTTCCTCTGGAAGCTCTTTGACGGAGCTTTGGTGGAATCGGTCTTGATGCGCTACCCAACACGAATCACGCTCTGTGTATCTAGCCAGGCCGGCTGCGGAATGAACTGCCCGTTTTGCGCCACCGGGCAGGCCGGGCTAACCAGAAACATGTCTGCTGCCGAGATTGTGGCCCAAATTGTGGCAGCCAACAAGGTGATCGCCGAAGGCGGCCTTGGCGGTAAGAAAACCGGTAACGGCGAAGAGCGAGTTGGCAACATAGTTTTCATGGGTATGGGCGAGCCGCTGGCAAACTACAACCGGGTAATGAGCGCTGTGCGAACAATGGTGGCCGAGCAACCACACGGGCTCGGAATGAGCGCACGAAGCATCACGGTTTCAACTGTGGGCCTAGTGCCAGCAATCAAAAAACTCTCCGACGAAAACATCCCGGTCACTTTCGCTCTGAGTCTTCACGCCCCAGACGACAAACTCCGCGACGAACTGATTCCAGTCAACTCGAAATGGAAAGTCGACGAGGCTCTCGATGCGGCCAGGGAATACTTCGACAAAACCGGCCGGCGAGTTTCAATTGAATACGCTTTGATTCGAGACATGAACGACCACCCTTGGCGGGCCGACTTACTTGCCCAAAAACTCAACTCACGCGGCAAAGGCTGGGTTCACGTAAACCCGATTCCGCTGAACCCAACCCCTGGTTCAGTGTGGACCGCCAGCACCGAGCAAGCCACCGACGAGTTCGTTCGCCGCCTGGAAAAAGCCGGAGTTCCAACAACTCTCCGAGACACCCGCGGTAAAGAAATAGATGGAGCCTGTGGGCAGCTCGCGGCTGCCGACTAGCGGGACTAATCTCAGGACCTTCGCGCTTACCCAACTTATGACCACGAACCAAGACATAAAATTCGGCCTCGACACCTTTGGGGATATGTCGAATGACCTAGACGGCAACCCAATTACCGCCGGACAGACGATTCGAAACCTTATTGAGCAGGGCAAACTGGCCGACGAACTTGGCATCGATCACTTCAACGTGGGCGAGCACCACCGCGACGATTTCGCCGTTTCAGCTCCAGACACCGTACTGGCTGGATTGGCGACAGTCACTAAAAACATCATTCTCGGCACTGGAGTTACCGTGCTTTCGAGCGAAGACCCAGTGCGCCTTTATCAGCGATTTGCCACCATCGACGCAATGTCGAATGGTCGAACTGAAATCACCGCGGGTCGAGGCTCTTTTACCGAGTCGTTCCCACTGTTCGGTTTCTCAACTCAAGATTATGAAGTTTTGTTTGAAGAAAAACTGGAGCTCTTGAAAGAACTTCTCAAGGAGAAGCCGGTTACCTGGTCTGGCACCACTCGCGCTGGTCTCAAAAACCAGGAGGTTTACCCGAAGACCGAGAGCGGCAACATCGGTCTGCGCGTTGGGGTTGGCGGAAGCCCGGATTCGGTGATTCGTGCTGCTCGTTTGGGAATCCCAATGGCCCTGGCGATCATCGGCGGCGACCCTGCCAGATTTGCTCCGTTTACCAAGCTCTACCGAGACAGCCTCACGCAGCTCGGTAAAGAGCCGCTGCCGGTTTCAATTCACTCTCCAGGACACGTCGCTGAAACCGACGACGAAGCGTTTGAGCAGCAGTGGCCGAACTACGCAATCAGCTTTGGAAGAATTGGCCGCGAACGTGGCTGGGGTCCGATGAGCATCGACCACTTCATTCAGGAAGTAAACCAGGGCTCTCTTTACGTTGGGTCGCCAGACACCGTGGCTAAGAAGATTGTGCACGCAATTGAGTCTGTTGGAGCCCAACGCTTTGAGATGAAGTATGCCACTGGCCCGATTCCTCAGGAGCACAACCTCAAATCAATCGAGTTATATGCAACCGAGGTAGTGCCTCGCGTTAGAAAACTACTCGCTAAGTAATTACAGGGTTTTCGCGAAATTACGCAGGAACTCTCTTAGGTCTTCCCCAATGTCTTCGCGTTCTACGCCAAGTTTTAGGGTCGCCTTGATGAAGTTCAACTTATCGCCAGTGTCGTAACGGTTGCCGCGAAATACGACCCCGCGAACTCCGCCAGCGATTGCCGGGTTCTTTACAGCTTCTTCCAGCGCATCGGTTAGCTGAATCTCTCCGCCACGTCCTGGTTCGGTGGTTTCCAAAAGCTCGAACATCTCACCGCGCAAAACGTAACGACCGATGACAGCAAGGTTTGATGGAGCATCGGCAACCGACGGTTTTTCAACCAAATCGGTGACGATCACCACGTCTTGGTCATCGGTAGCGACCACTGCAGCGCAACCGTAAAGCGAGATCTCGGCGGGGTCTACTTCCATTAGAGCAATCACGTTGTCGCCTGTGGCTTCGTGGATTTCAATCATTCGAGACAGCAGAGGGTCCTTGGCGTCGATCACGTCGTCTCCGAGCAGAACGGCAAACGAGTGGTTGCCGATGTGTAGCTTGCCGGTAAGCACCGCGTGGCCTAGGCCCTTCGGGTCGCCCTGTCGAGTGTAATAAATGTGAGCCAAATCCGAAGATTCCTGAACCTGTTCAAGACGGTCGGAATCGCCCTTCGCTTTCAAGGTTTGCTCTAATTCGGTTACGCGGTCAAAGTGGTTTTCAAGGGAACTCTTGTTTCGCCCGGTGATCATGAGGATGTCGGTGAGGCCTGTGTCTACCGCTTCCTCAACCACGTACTGAATAACTGGCTTGTCGATGAGGGGAAGCATTTCCTTTGGCATCGCCTTGGTTGCTGGAAGGAATCTGGTGCCCAGACCGGCAACTGGAATTAACGCCTTAGTGACCTTGTAGTTTGTAGCCATAATTTCCTAAAACAGTTCGTTTACGCGTTGAAGGTCTTCGTCGAAGTCGATTTCTATCGCGTAGAGGTCTGAAATGTCGATGGCGTGGAACTTTAGCCCGTCATTGATAATTCCCACCTCGATACCTCGCTCGAAGTAATCTTGGTCACCGACCTCTTCAAGGCGCTGAATTAGTCTTAGTTTGTCGTCCGACGAAACGTAGTTAATACCAACTGCTTCGCCCAGGCCACCAACGACAATTTTTGAGAGTTCATTTATGAACCCATCGCTGTCGAGAGTGTATTTAACCTCTTCATCACTCACTTTTGAGGTGTTGACCACGATAAACGATTCGTCGGCAACAATTTTTGGCTTAACCCTTACGAGAACCTCAGGATCGAAAACTACGTCACCGTTCATCCAAAGCACTCCGCCGTCACCCGATGCTCTGAGAGCCTTTAGCAGTGACTTGGACGTATTGGTCTGGTCGTAAAACTCGTTGTAGACAAAAGTGGCTTCCGGAAAACGTTCGATGATCGCCTCTAGCTTGAAGCCGACCACGATCATGAGACGGCAGGTGTCGCCGAAGCCCATTTTGATGTTGTCGATTTGCTGTTTCATGATTGAACGGCCATCGCGCAGTTCGGTGAGTGGCTTGGGAAGAGGACGTGCGAGTCGGGTTCCCATACCCGCCGCAAGGATTACAACCTGTAAAGACATGAGTCTAAGTTTAGGCTAGGAAGCCGAATTTGGTTTATCGCCAAATACCTTGCCAATGCCTCAGTGGTTGATTTGCTCCAATATGATTGTTCTTATGTCAGAGCACACATTCCTTCGCGGCCCAAAAAACTGGTGGCGCCAAGCGGTCGTTTACCAAATCTATCCGCGCAGCTTCGCAGACCATAATGGCGACGGCATAGGTGACCTTAGGGGAATCATCAGCCGGGTCGACTACCTGAAGCAGTTGGGCGTCGATGCCGTGTGGCTAAGCCCGCACTACCCATCTGAACTGGCCGATGGTGGCTACGATGTCGCGGATTACCGCGACGTCGACTCGAGAATCGGCACCTTGGCCGAATTCGACGAAATGATCGACAAGCTACACGCTGCTGGAATTCGAATTTTCGTAGACATCGTGCCAAATCACTCGAGCGACCAACACGTTTGGTTCCAGGCAGCACTTAAGGCAAAACCTGGTTCACCCGAGCGCGACCGATACATTTTCCGCGACGGCAAGGGGGAGAACGGTGAAATTCGACCTTCAGAACTGACCAGCCACTTCAGCCCGACCGGGTGGACGCGCGTGATCGAACCAGATGGCACCCCAGGGCAGTGGTATTTACACCTGTTCGCCAAAGAGCAGCCCGATTTCAACTGGGACAACCAGGAAGTTCGAGACGACTTTCTCAAGACCATCAAGTTCTGGTCAGACCGCGGTGTTGATGGCTTCCGAATCGACGTGGCTCATGCCCTGATTAAGAATCTGGCCAACGGCCACCTGCCAACCCGCAATAGCTACGGCCTTGAGGTCATGCGCAACGACGGCACAGACGATCTTTTCGACCGCGACGAAGTGCACGAGATTTACAAAACCTGGCGCAAGGTTTTCAATCAGTACGACCCACCGCGCGTTGCCGTGGCTGAAGCCTGGGTTCACCCGAACCGCCGCGCCGCCTACGCCAGCGAAGAAGGATTAGGTCAGGCCTTCGGCTTCGATCTGCTCGCCACCCCGTGGAGCCGTAAAAAGTTCCAAGACACCATCGACTTTCAATTGAAAGAAGCGGCATCTTTCGGATCATCAACCACCTGGGTGTTTTCGAACCACGATGTTGTGCGCCACGCCACCCGCTTTGGTTTAGATAAGAAGTCTTTGGATAATCTGCCGAAGTGGTTTAGAAGTGAAGATCGTGAATCAAAGATCAACTTCGAGCTCGGCTCACAGCGGGCTAAGGCAGCGACCATGCTGATTTTGGCACTGCCCGGCTCAACCTATCTTTACCAGGGTGAGGAACTCGGGCTTCACGAGCCACTCAACATTCCAAGCGAGCAGATGCAAGACCCGCAGTGGTTCCGCCAGCCCGGTTCGATTAGTCGCGACGGTTGCCGAGTTCCTATGCCCTGGACCTCGGAAGGACCTTCCTACGGTTTTGGCCCTGGCGGCGCGCACCTGCCTCAGCCGGAATGGTTCCGTAACGAAAACGTTGAGGTTCAAAACCGCGACGAAGGTTCGAGCCTAAACCTCTACCGCCTGGCACTGGCTCTGCGGAAGCAATTGCAAACCGATGAGAGCCTTACCTGGATAAAACACTTCGGTGGCAAGGTGCTTCACTTCCGCCGATCAAACGGTTGGGAATCCTTCACCAACTTCGGCGACAAGCCGGTGAAGGCTCCAGCCGGACGCGTGATTCTGGCAACTAACAAAATTGTGAACGGCAAGGTTCCTGGCAACACTACGGTTTGGCTTCAGAGCTAAGAGCGTAGGGCCACTGAAACAGCTTCAACTTCGCTAGGGGCAACGCTCACCGAACTAAAGCCGAGCTGAGCTAGAACCACCGCAAAGGCTGGATTTGCCGCAACTTCCCCGCAGACACTGACCGAGATCTGTGCCTGTTTAGCGGCCTGCGCAATTTCAGTCAGCTTTAGCAAAAACTCCGGGTGCCAGGGATCGAGCAGTTCGGGATTGGTTAGGTTTTGGCGATCCAGGTTGAAAAGGTTTTGAGCTAAATCGTTGGTACCAACCGATAAAAAGTCGATTGACCCTTTTAGTTTGCTAATTTCTGTAATTAGTGAAAGCTGTTCCACCATCACCCCAACCTTGAAATTTCCAGACTGGCGGGCCAGGTCGGCGAAGTCCAATGCCTCTTCAGCCGAGCCAATCATGGGAGCCATGACCCAAACCTCACGGCCTGTTGCCTGTCTGGCGCCTTCAACAGCTCGAAGCTGATTTGCCAAAATCTCCCGACGAGATTTAAGGACTCGGTAATTGGCTATTGATGCTTTTGGCTCCAAGCCTAAAAATTGAAGCGGCTTGTCATCCTGCGGGTCAAAGGTGCGAACGATGAATGGACCTATCGGGGCTGCGGCAAAAACCTTGCTGTAGTCGTGTATCTGGGATTCAACCGAAGGCTCCTGCGCTCTGTTGAGGTAGAGAAGTTCCGATCGGAATAGACCAACACCACTGGCAGCGGTTTTAGCGGCCATCACCGCATCATCAAAAGAACCGATGTTAGCGAGAACCTTGATGATCGGCTTCTCGCGCTTTGGAACATACTCGACCTCAGGGGTAGCATCACTTATCAGCCCGCCAGCCACCGCGCGATTCCCTAGCGGATCTAGCAACACCGAAGTTCCCGGCTCCAATTGCCTCGCAAGCTTGGCCCCAACTAGCGCGGGGATTCCTCGAGACCGACAAATGATTGAGGTGTGCGAGGTTGGCCCACCTCCCGTCGTAATCACGCCAACGACGCTAGCGGGAAATTGCGAAGTATCTGCCGGGGAAAAGTCTTCGGCGACTACAACAAATGAACCCGTCGAAGGAATGTCTATAGCTAAATTGATTCCGGCGAGCACCGCCTGAACTCTCTTTGACAAGTCTTGAAGGTCGAGGGAACGTTCCTCCATAGCCGCATCCCCGCTTAGAAGTTCAGAGAAAGTGTCTGCGGCTTTCCCGAAAGACGCGGCAGCCGACCAACCCTGCTCGAGATACGCGACAGCTTCTTCGAAAAGCGCTTCATCGATCAGCAACTCGACCAGGGCATCGAGAATCTCGGCACTAGAGCCATCGCTCGTCCCGATAAGTTGTTTGAACTGAGCTTCAACTTCTGCAATCGCTTGGATCAAAGTTTGCGATTCAACTTCAACTGCGTTTGAAGTTCTTGCCCAGTCGGGCAGCGTTGGTGTTGGTGAGACATGGAAAACCTCGGCAACCACGGCGGTTCTTCCAACCCCGATTCCACCGATGATTTCGGTCACATTACCCTTTAAGGAGACCTTGCAGCTCAGCAACTAGTGCGGCCGCGGCATCCTCGTCATCGGTTTCAATCGAAACAGTTAGTGTTTCGCCGGTTTTAATCTTTAGCGCCATCAACTGAAGCGGTGAATTAGCTGTAATCAACTTCCCACCTTTTCTTCCAATGAGAACGTTTAGCCCACTTTGCCTTACTGCCTTCACAATCTGGCTGGCAGGGCGAGCGTGAAGACCAATTGGGTCAATCACGGCGATGGTGCTCTCAATGTTTTTCATTTCGTCCTCAAATATAGTCTTAGGTTGGCCAACTACGCGATTTCTTGAGTTAGTCGCTCTACCAACTCGGCGTATTTACTTTGAGTTTGAGAAACGATTTCTGGCGGTAGAACCGGCGGTTCTCCGGTTTGATCCCAGTTTTCGGCGAGCCAATTTCGAACAATCTGTTTATCAAACGAGTCTTTGCGCTCTCCGCGCTCCCAGGCGGCCTTAGACCAAAACCGCGATGAATCCGGCGTGAGAACTTCGTCTCCCAGCACCGTGTGACCGGTAGCTGGGTCTATTCCGAATTCAAACTTGGTATCTGCCAGGATGAGCCCAGCTCTCTCGGCCAATTCGGAAGCCTTGGTGAAAATCTCAAGCGAGAGTGCGCGCAGCCGCTCGGCGTTTTCGAGGCCGATGATTT